>NZ_APNM01000006.1:0-224019 GCF_040361335.1 Salinisphaera sp. PC39
CGGTGGCGAAACATCCAACTGGCTACGGAATGACGGATATTACCCATTGCTGTGCGGATCCTTGATTCGTTCTAATCGGCGACGCCCGGCAGGCGACGGTAATTCGGGGCAGCCGCGAATGCGGCCTGCACGAGGGAGAGGGGGACCACATGCGGCGGACGCTCGGCAGGCACCGGGCCGCGACGCTCCCGCGACACGGATGGCACCGACCGCGGGGGCCGCAATGTCATTACCGTGGAGTGCAATACTCCTCCTCCTCTCGCACTGTCTATCCGGCTTTGCCGCGTTTTGCTCTTATATATCGGCAACGGCCGACAAAGCCTTCCCCCGGAGTCTATCCGGGCACCCGGACACCTCCACTACACTAACGGGTAGTTTTTACCCACCCGGCCGGAACGGCCGCTCAGGGCGCCGGCTCGGACTCCAACGACCGCAGGCTGTCGTGGAAGGCCAGGACCTGGCGCCGCGACACCAGACGGTCCACCTCGGCCATCGCGGCCGCGTAGAAGCGGTTGAGCACGGCGACGAGCGCCCGGTCCGTGGTATCCCGCAACGGCTCCTCGCCGCCGGGCGGCGCGCCTCCGTCGCTGTCCGCGTCGTCGGTGTAGCGCACATACGGCTCGTCGATCCCGAGGCTGTGAAGGTTCATGCGGCGGATCGCCACCGGCGATCCCGAGCCGGATTCCACCACCAGCAACAGGAACTGGCCGTCGAGACGCAGCCTGCCGCTCTCGCGACAATAACCACCGCCGCACTCGCGCTCATCGACCTCGCGACTGACCGCCAGGGTTGCCGTGGGCACGGTCGTCAGCAGGGTCTTGGCGCGGGCGTCCGGATCGAGATCCTCGAAGCGGGGCGAACTCGTGTCGGCCCGGAAGCCCTTGCTCCGCAGAAGCTCCGCGATATCCCGGTCGAGCGCGGCCTCGATCCGCGGACGATAGGTTTCCAGGAGCCGACGCTGGAACGGATTGGTGGCCGGATCGGCGTCCTCCACCTGAAAGCGCGCCTGGGCTCGGAACTGGCGGGTCATGTCGGCGAACGGGGTGTCCGATTCGGGAGCCGAGTCGTCAGTCGCCGACCAAAGCCTGGGCGCGACCATGGAGAAGGCCACACCCGTGTCCGAGGCCGTCTCGCCGTCGGGATACTGGAAACGGGTCTGGCCGGTCTCATGTGCGACCCGGGGCCCCGTCGCGCAGGCGGCCAAAAGCAGGGCGACACCGGCCGCCACGGTCCGTACAGCGAACCTTTCAACCATGATTCTCCTCCTCGCGGCGCACCGCGCCGGCACGCCGATTCGTCAAGGGCGGGGATTCGCACGGCGACCGCGAAACCGAATCATTGCGCGCGTACCCGGCCGGCCGCGAACGCACCCCGCGTGTTGTTTGTCGTCCATTTAGGGGCGCCCGAGCGCGCGATGCACTACACAAATGGGTAGTTTCATTCCCGTGCCATCTGGTATAGCGTTCCGCGTACGACAGAATTAATAGTAATTTTCCTACCCATTAAAGGGGATATCACTCAGACAGGGACGGCCATATTGCCCACTACCGACGGGCGTATATTCTCATGCCACCGGAGGTTGCCGCCGGCTCTGCCCGGCGCCGGCCATGGCAGGCCTGTCCCGGACCACGGAACGAACCGAGACTTAGCAATCCAAGCAAGGAGGAGACCGATGAAAACCAAACTGATCGCAGCCGCGCTCGCGCTCGGCGTGTCCGGCCAGGCGGCCGCCCAGGATCCGGTGGCCAACGTGGGCCAGGCGGTGGGCAACCTGGTACCGAACCTGACGAATACCGTCGATTCGCTGCTCGCACTCGAGGTCACGAACACCACCCTGGCCCTGAACCAGACGGTAACCGACCTGCACATGGACCTCAGCGCCGGCACCCCACTGGCGACCGATTCCTCGCTCAATGACACGCTGATGGTGCTGGCCACGCCCCAGACCGACATGATCGACGACATCCTCGCGGGCGATAAGGGCCTGGACGGTTTCGTGTCCGACCTTCAGAAGCTGGCCACTTTCGATCCGGCCCTGCTGTTCATTCTGAGCGAGGACCTGCTGGCCAATCCGACCGGCACCGTGCTGGATCCCGAGATCGGCGGCACGCTCCTGCTCTCGCTGCTGCCCCTGGAGGCCCTGAACGGCGGCCTGCCCTCCGGCGGCGACTCGCCCCTGGGCGGCCTGCTGGATCCGGGCTTGCTGCTGGGCCTGCTCGGCGGAGCCGGTGGTGATTCCCCGCTCGGCGGCCTGGACGCCCTGACCGGCCTGCTCGGCGGTGGTACCGGCGGCCTCCCGCTGGACGCCCTGCCGCTGTCGACCCTGCTGGGGCTGTTGTCGCTGGAGGGCGCCGGCAGCGGCGGGCTCAGCGCCGACGCGCTGCCGCTGCCGCTGGACGCGCTGGACACCGGCACCCTCACGGCTCTGCTGGATGGCGCGTCCCTGCCGGGTCTGCAGTAACACAGAACCACAATAACGCCCCGGCACGAGCCGGGGATTCAGGCCGGCGGATCGCTCCGCCGGCCTTTTTTATCGCCCCGGCGCCCGCTACCATCGCGCTTGCCGCGGACTTCTATATCGGCCTCGACGCCGCGCTCGCGCAACTCGATGTGCAGTTCGCGCGCGACCACTTCATAGACCCGGCGCGTGACCAGCCGAGGCGCGAAGGGGAACATATGGCGGCCGACCTGGGAACGCTCGCGCGCGAGCCGCTCGGCGTTGAGCACGGTCACGGCGAGATAAAAATCCGCGACCATATCCCGACGGGACAAGTCGTCGCGCGCCTGAAGCAGTCGGCGGTGGCGCCGCCAGAGCGCCCACAGCGCCGCCGACAGGATGGCGACCGCCAGGCCGAGTGCCGCGCACAACAAGATCAGGAACATGACCGAATCCGCATGGCCGCGTCGGGCGTGTGACGGACTCGAAGCTTACACGCGGCGACGGACGTCCGGCGAGGGCCCGTCCGCGCCAACGGACCGTCCGGTCGCGTATCAGGCGGCGCTATCGGCCTCGGCCTTGTCCGCCCCGGCCTTCTTCGACTTGCCCGGCAGGATGCCCAGCAGCTTGCAGATGATGCCGAGCATGATCTCGTCGGCGCCGCCGCCGATCGACATCAGGCGGGTGTCGCGCAGGGCGCGCGCCGGCTCGGACTCCCACATGTAGCCCTGCCCGCCCCAGTACTGGAGGCAGGAGTCGGCCACCTCGCGCGCCAGCCGGCCGGCCTTGAGCTTGACCATGGAGCACAGCATGGTCGCGTCCTCGCCGTTCAGCATCGCCTCCGTGGCGCGGTACACGCCGGAGCGCAGCAGCTCGACCTCGGTCTTGAGCTCGGCGATGCGGAAATGGATGCTCTGGTTGTCGATCAGCGGCTGGCCGAAGGTCTGGCGCTGGCGGGTGTAGTCCACGGTGGCGTCGATCAGGGATTCCATGCCCTTGAGGGCACTGGCGGCCCCGAACAGCCGTTCCTCCTGGAACTGCAGCATCTGGTACATGAAGCCGGCGCCTTCCTGCCCGATCAGGTAACGCTGCGGCACACGCACGTCGTCGAAGAACAATTGCGCCGTGTCCGAGGCCCACATGCCCAGCTTGTGCAGCTTGCGGGCGCGTTCCACCCCCGGCGCGTCCAGGGGCACCACGATCAGGGACTTGTTGGTATGCGGCTTGCCGTCGGAGGTATTGGCGAGCAGGCAGATCCAGTCGCCCTTCATGCCGTTCGTGATCCACATCTTGGTGCCGTTGATCACGTAGTCGTCGCCGTCCTTGCGGGCGGTGGTCTTGATCTGGGCGACATCGGAACCGGCCTGGGGCTCGGACACGCCGATACAGGCCACCTGTTCGCCCGCCACCGCCGGCGCCAGGAACTCCCCCTTGAGCTCGTCGGAGCCGAAGCGCGTGAGCGCCGGGGTGGCCATGTCGGTCTGCACGCCGATCGCCATCGGCACGGCGCCGCAGGCGATGCGGCCCAGCTCCTCGACCATCACCAGCTCGTAGGACCAGTCCAGGCCCAGGCCGCCCACCGATTCGGGCTTGGTGATGCCCAGCAGGCCGAGGTCGCCCATCTTCTTGAACAGCTCGTGCGAGGGGAACTGCTGGGCCTCCTCCCACTCGTCCACGTAGGGGTTGATCTCGTTGTCGACGAACTTGCGGACGGTGCGGCGCAGCTCTTCGTGCTCACTGGTGAACTTCATGTACGGCCTCCGGCGGCGCCCGGAACGAAACCGGGATTACTCGCGCCAATGCTGAAATGACAGGCTCGTTTGGTACCACACGGAGCACACGGGCGACAATAGACACGAAAGGTTACCGCTCCGGCCGCGGCACGGCGGACAGGGTGATCCGCCGGTAACGACGTTCAGGCCGCGGCGCCGCCGTCCCCGGAGCCGGCCCGGGCGTCCTCGCCGTCCCCGTTGCCGGACAGGGTCAGAAGAATATGGTTCATCCGGCGCACGAACGTGGCGGGATCCTCCAGTTCGCCGCCTTCGGCGAGCACCGCCTGCTCGAACAGCAACTGCGCCCACTCGTCGAAGCGCTCGCCCGACTTTTCGGCGTCGAGCCGCGTCACCAGGGGATGATCGGGATTGATCTCCAGATGCGGCTGCATCTCGGGCACGGCCTGGCCGGCCTCCTTGAGGATGCGCTGCAGATGGGAAGACAGTCCGGCCTCGTCGGCCACCAGGCAGGCGGGCGAATCCGTGAGCCGGTGCGTGATCCGGACTTCGCCCACACGCTCGCCCAGGGCGGTCTTGATCCGCTCCAGCAGCTCGCGGGACTCGGTCTCGCGCTTTTCCTTGGCGGCCTTCTCGTCCTCGGACTCGGCCTCGCCCAAGTCCAGCGCGCCCTTGGCGACATGCTGGAAGGACTTGCCGTCGTATTCGGTGAGGTGGGCCATGACCCACTCGTCCACGCGGTCCGTGAGCAGCAGCACCTCGATGCCCTTCTTGCGGAAGACCTCCAGGTGCGGGCTGTTCTTCGCCGCCGCCACCGAGTCGGCGGTGATGTAATAGAGCTTGTCCTGGCCCTCCTGCATGCGGCCGATGTAGTCGGCCAGGGAGACCGTGCCCGGGACCGTGTCGTCGTGCGTGGAGGGGAAGCGCAGCAGGCCGGCGATGGCCTCGCGGTTCTCCGGATCCTCGACGATGCCCTCCTTGAGCACGGCCCCGAACTCGCCCCAGAAGGTCGCATAGTCCTCGGGACGCTTGGCCGCCATGTCCTGCAGCAGTCCCAGCAGCTTCTTGACCGAGCCGGCGCGGATGCGATCGATCACGCGGTTGGACTGCAGGATTTCGCGGGAGACGTTCAGCGGCAGGTCATTGGAATCCACCACGCCGCGCACGAAACGCAGGTAGCGCGGCACGAGCTGCTCGGCGTCGTCGAGGATGAACACGCGCTGCACATACAGCTTGACCCCCTGGGGCCGCCGCTGGGGGTCCCAGAGATCGAACGGCGCGCGCCTCGGGATGTACAGCAGCGAGGTGTACTCCTGGCTGCCCTCGACCTTGTTGTGGGTCCAGGCCAGCGGCTCCTCGAAATCGTGGGCGATGTGCTTGTAGAAGCCCTTGTATTCCTCGTCGTCGATCTCGCTCTTGGGACGGGCCCAGAGCGGCGCGCCGCGGTTGACCTGCTCCCAGTCGCCCGGCTCGTCGTCCTCGCCGGACGGTTCCGCGCGCATCCGGATGGGAAAGGCGATGTGATCCGAGTACTGCCGGATCAGGCCGCGCAGGCGGTGGCCGTCCAGGAACTCGTCCTCGCCCTCGCGCAGGTGCAACACGACCTCGGTACCCCGCTCCGGCTTGCCCACCGTCTCGATGGTGTATTCGCCGCCGCCGTCGGACTCCCAGCGCACGGCGTCGCGTTCGCCGGCCCGGCGAGTGGTGACCACGACCCGCTCGGCGACGATGAAGGCGGAATAGAAGCCGACGCCGAACTGCCCGATGAGTCGCGCGTCCTTCTTCTCGTCACCGGACAACGACTCCAGGAAGGCCTTGGTGCCGGACTTGGCGATGGTGCCGATGCGCTCGATCACCTCCTCGCGCGACATGCCGATGCCGTTGTCGGAGACGGTCACCGTACGCGCCTCCGGGTCGTACTCGACCCGGATCGCCAGGTCCGGGTCGTTCTCGTACAGGCTCTCGTCCTTCAACCCCTGGAACCGGAGCGTATCCAGCGCGTCCGAGGCGTTGGAGATCAGCTCCCGCAGGAACACCTCCTTGTTGGAGTACATGGAGTGGATCATCAGCTGCAGGAGCTGCTTGACCTCCGCCTGAAAGCCGCGGGTTTCCTTGTTCTGTGCGTCGCTCATGGTCACGTGCCCACTATCGTGCGTTTGTCATCCGACCGGTCGCTCTCAAGTAAGGGCCACCATCACGGTTTTCAAGCGGAAGAGGCGGATAGCCCGCCAAGGTCCGTTGCCAACCCGGCAATTCAGTCGCCGGGGCGCTGCGCGGTCAGCGCCGTGCCGAACCAGGGCATTTGTTTATCCGCAGATGGACGCCGATTAACGCAGATTGGTTGGGCTGTCCTTTAATCTGCGTCCATCTGCGTCATCTGCGGATCGTTTCTTCCGGGAACCGCCCGCCAAGGTCCGTTGCCAACCCGGCAATTCGGTCGCCGGGGCGCGGCGCGGTCGGCGCCGTGCCGAACCAGGGCATTTGTTTTTATCCACAGATTACGCCGATTAACGCAGATTGGTTGGAGACGCTCTTTAATCTGCGTATATCTGCGCAATCTGCGGATTATTTCTTTCAGGAACCACCCACCAAGGTCCGGTTCTGGCTCGGCGTTTCGGTCGCCGGGGCGCTTCGCGGTTGACGCCATGCCGAGTGAAGGCATTTGTTTATCCGCAGATGGACGCCGATCAACACAGATTGGCCGGAACTGCTCTTTAATCTGCGTCCATCGGCGTAATCTGCGGATTCTTTCTTGCGGGAACCGCCTCGGCAAGCGGCCACCTAATCCATGGTCAGCACCACCCGGAACCGCGCCTCGTTGCGGATCATGCGGTCGTAGGCGGCCGCCGCCTCCGCCAGGGGATAGGTCTCGATCGCGGCCTCGATCCCGGCGAGCGCCGAGAAACCCATGGTGTCCTCGGAGTCGTGCGGCGTGCCGCTGGGGTGGCCGGCGATGCTGCGGCGCGGCCCGATGATCTGCGCCGGCGACACCTCGATCGGGTCGGCACCGACGCCCACCACGATCAAGCGGCCGCTCGGCCCCAGACCGCCGATCAGGGCGCTCATGGCCTTGCCGCTGGGCGCGGTGGCCAGGATCGCGCGGGCGCCGCCCAACTGCCGCAGGGCCTTGACCGGGTCCTCGGCCTCGACATCGATATGGCGATGCGCACCCAGTTGTGCCGCCAGTTCCGCCTTGTCGGCGCCGCGCGACAGCGCCACGGTATGGAACCCCATGCGCGAGGCGTACTGGATGCCCAGGTGCCCCAAGCCGCCCACGCCCTGGACCGCGACCACGTCGCCGGCCGTCGCGCCACTGTGCCGCAGCGCGTTGTAGGTGGTCACGCCGGCGCAGAGCAACGGCGCCGCCGCCGCGTCCGAGAGCGCATCCGGCACCGCGGCCAGCGCCTCCACCGGCGCCACCATGTACTCGGCGTAGCCGCCGTCGTAGGCGATACCGCAGATCTGCAGGTTCCGGCAGGTGACGAAATCGCCGCCGCGGCAGGAATCGCATTGCCAGCAATGCCCGCCGTGCCAGCCCACGCCCACGCGCTGGCCGGACCGCCAGCCGGTCACGCCGTCACCCAGGGCGTCCACCGTGCCCACGACCTCGTGACCCGGCACGCGCGGATATGCCATGGGGAAGGCGCCGTCCTTGACGAAGGCATCGGAGTGGCAGATGCCACAGGCCGCGACCTTGATCCGGACCTGCCCCGGTCCGGGCGTCGGGATCGGCCGTTCCACCAACTCGAAATCGCCGCCCGCCTCGGGCACCTGGACCGCGCGCATGGTCGTCATGATCGTCTCCGGTGGCTGGGAACCGCAGCCGCTCAATCTAGCAGCAGCGGCGACCGCCGCGCATCCGGTATAGTCCCCGGCATGGCGATCGAATGCGTCAGCGCGGTCACCCTGTTCGTCTCCGACATGGCCCGGTCCTGCCGCTTCTACCGGGCGCTCGGTTTCGAGCTCAAGTTCGGCGGCGAGCACGCTGCCTTCACGGGGTTTTACGCCGGCACGGGCTATCTCAACCTGGCCCGCCACCGGGCGCCGGAGACCGGCTGGGGCCGGGCCATCTTCCATGTCGACGACGTCGACGCCTGCCACCGGCGGGCGATCGACAACGGCCTGACGCCGGCTTTCGAGCCGCGCGACGCCGAGTGGGGCGAACGCTATTTCCACATCCGCGACCCGGACGGCCACGAGCTGTCGTTCGCGACGCCATTGCCGGGCGGCCCCTACTGAACCGGCGCCGTCGAGCCATGACCGAGCCCACCACGGAATCCTAGCCATCATGACCCGGGACCAGGACCCCTACCACCGCGACGAGTTGAGCGACCGCCTCGCCCGCGCCGAGGCCATGGGCGGCGGGGACAAGATCGCCCGCCAGCACGACAAGGGCCGCCTGACCGCCCGCGAGCGCATCGCGAGGCTGGTCGACGCCGACAGCTTCGAGGAACGCTGGGCGCTGGCGCACAGCGATCTGCCGGAGGCCGCCGACAAGACCCCGGCCGACGGCAAGGTCTGCGGTTTCGGCACCGTCGACGGCCGCCGTGCCTTCGTCTCCGCGGACGATGTCACCGTGATGGCGGGCGCCGGCGGCCGGGTCGGCGTGCGCAAGCAGTCCCGGGGCATGCAGTACGCGGTCGAGAAAGGCTATCCCTGCATCCACCTCGGCGACGCCGGCGGCGCCCGCGTGCCCGACATCATGGGCTCGGCGGGCATGATGAGCATGGTCTATCCGATCGCCGGCGCGCCGCCGCGCGACCGCCGGGTGCCGGCGATCGTCGCGATCATGGGCGAGTGCTTCGGCGGCGCCGCCTGGAGCGCCTCGGTCTCGGACATCGTGATCCAGGTCAAGGGCACCGCCATGTGCGTGGGCGGGCCGTCGATCCTGGAGATCGCCACCGGCGAGCGCGCCGACACCGAGGAATTGGGCGGCTGGCAACTCCATGCCCGGACCACCGGCCAGGTCGACCTGTTCGCGGAGGACGACGAACACGCCCTGGCGCTGGCGCGGCGCGCACTGGGGTATTTCCCGGACCACGCCGGCAAGCTGCCGCCGGTCTGGGCGCCCGCGCCGGGCCGGCGCACGCGCGAGCCGGGTTTCGTGGACGCGGTACCGGCCGACCCGCGCGCCACCTACGACATGCACCACGTCCTGCGGCTGATCGCCGACCCGGATACGCTGCTGGAATTGCGACCCTACTTCGATCCCAGCCTGATCACCGCCCTGGGCCGGCTGGACGGACGCGTGGTCGGCTTCCTCGCCAACAACCCCAAATCCACCGCCGGCGCCATGGGACCGGGCGCCTGCGAGAAGGCCGTGGCCTTCATCGCCCTGTGCGACTCCTTCCACATCCCGCTGGTGTTCGTGCACGACACGCCGGGGTTCTTCGTGAGCAAGGCCGCCGAGGCACGGGGCATGCCGCTGCGGATTATGAACTTCATCGAGGCCCTGCACCAGTCGACGGTGCCGCGCGTCTCATTGATCGTGCGCAAGTCCTACGGCATGGCCCACTGCAACATGGCCGGCGGCAACATGGACAGCGACGCGGTCCTGGCCTGGCCGACCGCGGACGTGTCGTTCATGGCGCCCGCGGTCGCGGTGAACGTGGTCTACGGCCGCAAGATCGCCAAGATGGACGATCCCGAGGCCGCGCGGCAGGCCTATGCCGAGGAGCTGGCCCGCGCCAACGCGCCCTGGGACGCGGCCGGCGCCGGCTACGTGGACCGCGTCATCGATCCGGCCGATACCCGCCTGGAACTGATCCGGACCCTGGAAACCGCCCGCGGGCCGGACGGCGAAGGCGGCCGCAGTCACCGCCGGCTGGCCAACTGGCCGCGCATGGCCTGAGCCGCGGCGGCGCTTCAGTCCAGGGTCAGGAGCCAATCGCGCACGCCCGGCCAGACCAGGGCCGGGGCGGCGTCGCCGAGGACGATATCGAAATGGCCGATCGGCGTGGCCTCGTCGCCGAAGGTCCGGAAATCCAGCCGCCCGCTGCCGAGCCGGGCATCGGCCGGCTCGATCGCCGCGTGCGGCACGATCGGATCGCGGTTGGCGCCGGCCAGGAGCACCGGCACCTGAAGAGCCGCCAGGCGCTCGGCCAGGTCCTCGCCCGTGTGCGGATCGCGGAAACGCCGGGTGCGGGCCCAGTGCATGATGAAGCGCAGCACCCCCACGCCGGTACGGTCGAACCCGTGCCGGGTGAGCTCTCGCGCGGCCGCGATCGGGATCGAGCCCGGCGCCCACAGGGCCAGGGGAAAGGGATTGTTCGGCCGGTCCAGCCAGGGCAGACACAGGCGATTGAGCCAGCCGATCACTTCGCCGTGGACCGGCGCCCCCGCGGCGAAGCGCAGCAGGCTACCGCGCTCGACCAGGGTCACCGCCCAGGCCAGGGCCTGCAGACTGGGCGCGGCCGTGCCCAGACGCAGCGGCGAGGCCAGGGCCGCCACCCCGGCCAGGCCGGCCTGACCCCGGTGCTGGCAGAGACCGAGCACACCGCCCAGGCTGTGGCCGATGTAGGCCACCCGCCGGCCAGCACTGCGACGGCGCACGTAGGCAAGCAGGGCCGGTACATCGAGATCGGCATAATCCGCGAAGCCGCGGGCGTAGGTCGCGCCCCGCGCACGCGAATCGCCGTGGCCGCGCAGCTCCGCCAGCCAGACATCGAAACCCTCGCCCGCCAGGTAATTGGCGAAGCTGCGATCGTGGAGCTCCCAGGTGCGGCGGTTCTGGGCCAGACCGTGGACCAGCAGCACCGGCGGGGCGTCGGCGGCATCCGGGGCGCGCCGCCGGTGCAGGGCCAGGGTCTGGCCGTCGAGCGTGCGGCAGTGGTGGGCCTCGGCCACCACCGGTGTGTGCCGGTCGCCGTGGATCACGCCGCGTCGCGCGTCCCCGCGCCGGCCCACGCGTGTCCGCCGGACCGTTGCCGTTGCCCCCGCCATGGCCGTTGTATAGCAAACGGCGATGCCGTCGCCAAGATGCACCGCCCTGCAAATCGCCGGCATGGCGCTATCGCCGCTGTTCGAGCGACCGCCTCAAGCGACCGACGCGGCCGGCCCCGGCGCTGAACGACCGCGACAAGCGGGGCGCGATACTATAGACTATGTATGCGAATCATTCGTATTCGCTTAAAAATCTCTAACAACTACTCAAGGGAGACATCATGTCGTCACGACACGCGAGCCGACTGCGGCGGGCATTGCCCTGCGCGCTGGCGCTGTCCGCCGGCCTGGCGGCCGCCGGCGCCGTCGCCGCCCAGACCGACGACCCGACGGGGGACGACGCCACCGAGCTGGCGCCCATCCGCGTCGAAGACCGGCTGGACACCGCCTGGGACCCGGTGGACGGCTACATCGCCGACCGGGCCGCGACCGCGACCAAGACCGACGTGCCGCTGATCGAGGTGCCGCAATCGATCTCCGTGATCTCGCGCGAGCAGCTCGAGGACCGCGGCGCCGACACCCTCACCGAAGCGGTGGCCTACACCCCCGGCATCCGGGTGGATAACAGCCCGGCGGCGCGCGTGATCGACTCCTTCTCCATCGATATCCGCGGCTTCTCGGCCCAGAACGCCACCTTCCGCGACGGCACCCAGATCCAGGCCGGCCTGCCCTACGACGCGCCCCTGGAGACCTATGGCCTCGAACGTATCGAGGTGCTGCGCGGCCCGGCGTCCGTGCTCTACGGCCAGGGCCAGCCCGGCGGCATCATCAACCTCGTGACCAAGCGGCCGACCTCGGCGCCGCTGCGGGAGGTGGGCCTGGAAGTCGGCGAGTACGACCACAAGCAGCTCACCGCCGACTTCAGCGACAGCCTCGACGCCGACGGCGAATGGCGTTATCGCCTGACCGGGCTCTGGCAGGACTCGGACACCTACATCGACTATGTCAACGACGACCGCGTGTATCTGGCGCCGGCCCTGACCTGGGCGCCGTCGAGCCGCACCGAGCTCACCCTGCTGGCCCACTACCAGGAGAACGAGACCCGCTACCCCTGGTCCGGATCGCCGCGCCGCGGCACCGTGGAGGAAAGCCAGCACGGCCGTATCCCCGACAGCCGCTACATCGGCGAGCCCAGCTTCGACCGCTACGACGCCACCGTGTGGGCCGTGGGCTACCTGTTCGAGCACCACTTCGACGACCGCTGGACCTTCCGCCAGAACCTGCGCTACCGCGACATCGAGTACGACGTGCTCGACACCTTCCGCAACTACTTCGGCCCGGCCCTCTCGCCCGACTACCGGACCCTGGTCAACCGCTTCAACCGCGCCCGCTTCGACGAGGGCGAGACCACCACCCTGGACAACCAGCTCGTCTCCACCTGGACCCACGGCACGGTCGAGCACACCGTGCTGGTGGGCCTGGATCACAAGGCGCTGACCTACGACACACGGCGGAGCAATCATCCGCTCACGGGGCAATTCATTCCGATTACCGGCCCAGGCGCCAATCTGGATCTCTACGACCCGATCTATGGCCGCCCCTTCTCCACACCGAGTAATTTCGTGGATAACACCGTGGAAGCGGACCAGACCGGTCTCTACGTCCAGGACCACATCAAGGTGGGCGAGCGCTGGGCATTCTCCCTCGGCGGCCGCCAGGACTGGGTCGAGGAGGACAACTCGGGACAGCGCGAGGAAGACCAGGACGAGCTGTCCCTGCGTGCCGGCGCGGTCTACCTGGCCGACGGCGGCTGGGCGCCCTACGCCAGCTATTCCGAGTCCTTCACCCCCAACTACGGCCAGAACAGCGCCACCGGCGAGGACTACGAGCCGATCACCGGCGAACAGTACGAGGTGGGCCTGCGCTACCGGCCGCCGGAGACCGGCCTGTCCATGACGCTGGCCCTGTTCGAGATCACCCGCGAGAACGAGCTGGTGGCGGACCCCGGCAACCCGGCCGTGCAGATCCAGATCGGCGAGACCCGCTCGCGCGGCGCCGAACTGGAAGTGATCGCCGACCTGACGAACAACCTCAAGGCGATCGCCGCCTACACCTATCAGGACGTGGAGATCGTCGAGGACGGCAACGGCACGAACGACGGCAACCAGCTCGGGGACACCCCGGAGAACCTGGCCAGCCTGTGGCTGGACTACAGCGTCACCACGGGCCGCCTCGCGGGCCTGGGCGTGGGCGCCGGCGTGCGCTACACCGACGGCTACTACGTGAGCAGCGCCAACGACTACGAGGACCCGTCGACCACCCTGGTGGACGCGGCCGTGCGCTATGACGTGGACCGGAACGTGCGGCTGCAGGTCTCGGCCAGCAACCTGCTGGACGAGCAGGAGATCTACTGCGGCGGCGGCGACCCGGACGACTTCTGCGAGTACGGCGTGCCGCGCCAGGTGATCGGCAGCATCCGCTACCGCTGGGATTGAGCCGGGGGCCGCCTGAAAAGCGGCCGCTGGCGCGGGACAGGGATGTCCCGCCACCGATCGAGCACACACGTGCTCATCGGGCGGCCCCGAGACCGGACCGCGCCGGACCGACCGGCCGCCGTCTCGGACCGCATACCGCCATTCACCAAGCCACCCGAGGGGCAAGCAACATGAACTGGAACCGGCTGAGAACCGCAGGACCCATCTTCCTGGCGGCGGCCTTGAGCGCCGCATCGGCGGCCGCCGCGGGGCCCGGTGACGGGCAAGGGACCGACCGTGCCGCGGGCGACGACCGATCCGGCGAGTCGGGCACCCGGCTTTCGCCCATCAAGATCACCGACGAAAGCGCGCGCGAAAGCGACGCCTACATCAACCTGGACAAGAGCTCGCAGGTCGGCAAGACACCGGTGCCCGTCAAGGACACGCCGCAGGCCATCGAGGTCGTCGAGCGGGACTTCATGGAGGACATCGGCGCCCTGACCATCGAGGATGCGTTGCTGTATTCGGCCGGCATCCAGGGCGCGCAATTCGGCTTCGACAACCGCGTCGACACCGTCGCCGTGCGCGGGCTGGACGCCTCCCGTTATCTCGACGGCCTGCGTTCGGTCTATGGCTACTACAACAGCGTGCTGACCAACCCCTACACGCTCGAGCGCCTGGAGGTGCTCAAGGGGCCCTCCTCGGTGCTCTACGGTCAGGCCGAGCTCGGCGGCATCATCAACGCCGTCTCCAAGCTGCCCCGGGACGAGCAGCAGGGCGAGTTGTGGGCCCAGGCGGGCTCCTTCGACCGCCGTCAGATCGCCGCGGACGTCACCGGGCCGATCACGCGGGACGGCGACTGGCTCTACCGGGTGGTGGCGCTGAACCGGGATACCGACACCCAGGTCGACCACGTGGAGAACGACGGCTATCTCATGGCGCCCTCCGTGACCTGGAAACCCGACAACCGCACCGAGGTCAGCCTGCTGGTCAACCGCCTGGTCAACGACGGCCGGGTGGCGCCCCAGTTCCTGCCCTCCAAGGGCACCATCGATCCCGCGCCGAAGGGCCGGATCCCGACGGACACCTTCGTGGGCGAGCCCGGCTGGGACCGCTACGACCGCGAGCGCACGGACGTCACGCTGTTCGTCGATCAGCGGCTGACCGACAACTGGCAGTTGAAGGCCACCGTGCGCAAGTCCGACTCGGAGGCCGAGACCCGCGAGCACTGGATCGCCATCGGCGCGGTCCCGGACGACGACGGCAACGTCGCGCGTACCATCTACACGGTCGACCGGGAGACCGACGTGCTCAATTTCGACGTGCGCGCGCAGGGCGTGATCGACCTGGGCCCGACCGTCCATACCTTGGCCATCGGCGTGGACCGCCAGGACGCGCTCTGGGAGGAGGACAACTACTACTACGGCGCCGGTCAAGGCGGCACGATCAACCTCTACGACCCGCAGTACGGCAACCTTCAGGATCAGGTGCTCAACCCCGTGGACCGGCCGGACAGCGAGATCAAGCAGACCGGCATCTATCTCATCGATCACATCGAGATCGACCGGGTGGTCGTCTCGGCCGCCCTGCGCCGCGACGACTCGGAGAGCACCACCCTCAACCCCGGCGCCGCCGACGTCACCAGCGACGACGAGGTCACCACCGGCCGCCTGGGCCTGATGTACCGCTTCGACTCCGGGCTGTCGCCCTACGTCAGCTACGCCGAATCGTTCAACCCCAACCTCGGCACCGACCAAGCCGGCGGCACGCTGGAGCCCACCGAGGGCGACCAGACCGAGATCGGCCTCAAGTACCTGTCGCGCCGCCACGCCATGTCGGTGGACTTCGCCTGGTTCGACATCGAGCAGACGAACCGGGTGGTCCAGGGCAATCGACCCGGCGGCGTGACGCAAACCGGCGCGGTCGTGGACGGCTGGGAGATCCAGCTCAAAAAGCGTTTCGGCGGACTCGAGTTGCTGGCCAACTACACCGACCTCGACGCCCGCGACGAGAGCACCGGCTTCCGCCTGAGCAACGTCGCCGAGGAACTGGCCTCGCTATGGGGCAAGTACGAATTCGACAACGGCTTGCGAGTCGGTGCCGGGGCGCGCTACCGCGGTGACGTCGTCGGCAGTGGCGGCGGTCCGGAGGTCGCGTCCGTGACCGTGTACGACGCCATGCTCGGCTACCGGACCGGTCCCTGGGACTTCAGCGTCAACGGCCACAACCTGGCCGACAAGGTCTACGTCACCTGGTGCCGCGCCGAGGGCCTGGACTGCGGCTATGGCAGCCGCCGCAACATCGTCGGCAACGTGCGCTACCGCTTTTAGGGAGGTGTTATTGGCTGGCGGGACATGAAACCACAGAGGCGCACGGAGGCGCGCAGAGGTTCTTGATGGGCGCTATGGGTCGTGTCCGGGGCAGGCTTTCGTGCCGGACCCGGTATCCCGACAATCCCTGGCCTGACGAATGTTTCCCTGGGTCCCGGATAGCCGCTGCCGCGGCTTCCGGGACCAACAGTCGGTTTCCTCTGTGTCCCTCTGTGCGCCTCTGTGGTTGATTTTCTGGCTGGCCGTGTGCCAAGGCGCTTGCCGCCGTCGCGCAGATGCCGGAAACGCTTCGCTCATCCCGGCCTACGGTCTGCAAACAGCCTCCCAGGGCGATCCGCGCCCCGTGACTCAGCCCGTCCGGCGGCGACGCCGGACGGGCTTTTTTCTGGCTCCCGTGCGGTCCGCGAGCAGACCCTTGCCGCAGGCCAGACCCAGGCCGGCCAGACCGACGGCCGCGACCCAGTAGACGATCCCGAGATCCGGGCCTAGGGCCGCGACCGCCGCCGCGAGGGAACCGGCGATGCAGGCGCTTCCCCCGACTTGGCGCAGGCGGCGCGCCCATGGCGACAGGGGCGGCAAACCGCGCCGGCGACGCTCGCTGCGCTGGACCGCGGCCAGGGCCGCCATGCCGGCGGCGGCGAGCAGGAGGGACAGCAGCACGGAGGTCAGGCTTCCGACGTGGCGGGACGGGCGACCGGTCCGGACACCGGCGCCGGCAGACGGCGCGCGCCCAGCCAGGCCATCGCGGTCGCGGCCAGGCAGCACAGGTCCACGCCGGCCACCACCCAGTCGCCCCGCCACAGCGTGGCGGCCAGATGGTCACCGGTGGTGGCGGCGTTGAGCAGGGGCAGGCTCAGGCTCAGCAGGGCCAGGGCCTGGAGCTGGCGCCGCAGGTTGGTCAGTCCCGGCCGCCACAGGCCGAACAACAGGCTGGCGCCCCAGGCGCCGAAGAACACCCAGACCTCGGCCGCCGCGCGCCCGGCCATGTCGGCCGGCAGCAGGCGGTTGGCGGCGAGCATGGCCGCGGTCGCCAACAGCAGGCCGACGGTGGCCGCGGAGGCGGTCGCCTGGGCCGCGCGATAGCCGGCGCGGCCGGCGTCGCGGACCCGCTTGTCCAGCCAGACCAGGAAGCCGGTGGCAATCACCAGACAGCCGCCCAGCCCCATCAGGAAGTAGAGCCACATCAGCGGCCAGTCGTCGAACTTCGCCAGATGCAGCCCCATGATGAACTGGTAGGTGCTCATCGCCGGGCCCAGCCGCTGGTGGTGCATGAGCTCGCCGCTGGCGGCGTCGAAGGTGAGCTGCTCGTAGCGGTAGCTCACCTGGTCGCCGGTGTCCTTGTACATGGCGACGTAGCCGTTGGCGTCGCCGGGATGGAACAGACCCAGCGCCATGAGCTCGCCCCCGCCCCACTCGCGCGAGGCCCGATCCGCCATGGTGTCCAGCGAGGCGGTCTGCGCGGACTCGCCCGCGGCCTCGCGGTCCGGGTGCGGGAAGGCGTCGTGGAAGAAGGTGTCGGGATCGGGGTACACCGCCAGGATGCCGGCCGGCATGTACACGTGCGAGAAGATCACGATCCCGGAGAACGTGATCACCAGCAGGAACGGCAGCAGCATCACGCCGGCGACGTTGTGCAGGTCCAGCAGGGCGCGGCCGCGCGAGCGTTCCAGGCGGAAGGTGAAGAAGTCGCGGAAGATGCGGCGGTGGATGATCACCCCCGAGACCAGCAGGGCGAGCATGGCCATGCCGGCGATGCCGACCAGCCAGTAGCCGATCTGCGTGAAACCGAAATGATCCAGGTGCAGCCCGAAATGCATCGGGTAGAAGAACTCGCTCGCCCCGAGCGTGCCCTGGTCGGGCAGCAGTTCGCCGGTCGCGGGATCGAGGAACCGGCGCAGATGGGTATCCCCCGGCCCGTGGAAATTGGCGCGGTAGACCGGCTGGCGCTGGCTCGGCGGATACAGGAACACGGGCTCGTCGCGCACCTCGACCGCCGGCAGCAGATTGGCCAGCACCGTATCGTAGCCGACGTCGGCACGGGCCTCGCCGCGCGTATCCGGCATCATCCAGCGGTCGATCTCCTCGTCGAACACCGACAGGCTGCCCATGAAGAAGATCAGGAACAGCAGTGCCCCGAGCAGGATGCCCGCCCAGGTGTGCATGAGGTTCAGCGACTGGCGTAGCGAGCGCCTCAAATCATTCCCCCGACATCGATCCGCCAGACCACCGCTACGGCGACCAGCGCGAGTAGCCCCGGTACCGCCCAGGCCCGGAGCACACTGCGCGCCCCGAAGGCGTACAGCCCCAGCGCCAGCCATATCAGGTAGGACCCGAGCATGGGCCAACCCACGGCCTCGGTCTTGGGCACGCCCGCGAAGGCCAGGAGCACGCCCGTCGCCGCCGCCAGCGAGGCGGCGGCCAGATAAGCCAACGGCAGCGCGGCGAAAGCGCGCAGGACCGCTTCCAGGACGGGGCGGCGTGACATCGGCGAATGGGGCACGGTGGCGTCGGCGAATGCAGGTTGCTTTTGCGAATGATAACGGTTTGCAGAAAACCTTCAAGCGCCGCCCTCGGATGCGGTCGGGCCGTATCGTATAGTGAGCCTTTCCCGTTGCATGACGAGACCACCACGGGCGCGGACGCATCCGTCCGCGCCGTGCGCATTCGAGGGGGCCACATGACCGAGATTCACGAGCTGGGGGCGGCCGGGCTGGCGGCCGCGATCCGGGACAGGCGCATCGGCTGCCGCGAGGCCCTGGAGCACTACCTGGAGCGCGACGCGCGCCTGAACCCCGCGATCAACGCCATCGTCGCCCGCGACCCGGACGGGGCCCGCGCGCGGGCCGACGCCGCCGACGCGGCGCTGGCGCGCGGCGAGACGACCGGCGCCCTGCACGGCGTGCCCATGACCATCAAGGACACCTACGAGGTCGCGGGCATGACCACGGTCTGCGGCGAACCCTCGCTGCGCGAGCATCGGCCCCGGCGCAACGCGGTCGCCGTCCAGCGCCTGATCGACGCCGGCGCCGTGGTCTTCGGCAAAACCAACACGCCGCGCATGGCCCAGGACATCCAGACCTACAACAGGATATTCGGCACCACCGGCAATCCCTGGGACACGGCACGCACGCCGGGCGGCTCCTCCGGCGGCTCGGCCGCGGCCACTGCCGCCGGCCTCACCGCCCTGGAGCTGGGCAGCGACATCGGCGGTTCGATCCGGACCCCGGCCCACTGGTGCGGCGTGTACGGCCACAAGCCCTCGCACGGCATCGTCCCGCTGGAGGGCCATATTCCGGGACCGCCGGGCACCGTGGCCGAGCCGGACCTGGCCGTCGGCGGCCCGCTCGCGCGCTCGGCGGCGGACCTGGCGCTGGCCTTCGACACGCTGGCGGGGCCGGACGCCATGCGCGGCAAGGGCTGGCGCCTGGCGCTGCCGCCCGCGCGGCGGGAGCGGCTGGCGGATTTCCGGGTGGCCTGCTGGTTCGACGACGCCTTCTGCCCGGTCGACGCCGACACCCGCCGCCTGCTGGAGCGCGCGGCCGCGGCCCTCGGCAACGCCGGCGCCCGGGTCGACAGCGCGCCGACACCGCCGGCCGCGCTGCGCGAGGAGTTCGAACTCTACGAGCGACTGCTGGACGCGGTGATCGGCGCCGGCCTGCCGGGCAAGCTCTACACGAAGGCGCGGCGCGGTGCGGCATTGATGCGGCTGCTCGGCCGCACCCGCCCGGCCACCCTCGGCGGCTTCCTGGACGCGGCCACCCAGCGCCACAAACAGTGGGCGGTCTGCCACGAGCGCCGCGAGCGGCGGCGGCGAGAGTGGGAACGCTTCTTCGGGGATCACGACGTGCTGCTGATGCCGGTGACCCCGACCCCGGCGATCCCGCACGCCCAGGACGGCAACCTGTTCTCGCGGCGCATCGACGTGGACGGCCGCGCCCGGCCCTACTTCGACCAGTTCGTGTGGATCGCCCCGGCCACCTCGGCGCTGCTGCCGGTCACGGTGGCGCCGCTGGGGACCACGCAAGCCGGACTACCCGTGGGCGTGCAGATCGTGGGCCCCTACCTGGAGGACCGCACCACCCTGGCCTTCGCGCGACTGCTGGCGGAGCACGTCGGCGGCTTCGTTGCACCGCCCGATTACAAGGAAGATTAACCACAGAGGCACAGGGACACAGGGCGGATTCGAAGCGGACGACCACGGGGCCACGAAGAAATCCGCACATGACATAGCAGGCGCAGCAGTCCCGTGCCCGCCGCAGTTTCATGATCTTGGCGTCCCTCTTCTCTGCGTCTCTGTGCCTCTGTGGTTCACACAAACAAAAACGGGGCCCGAATGGGCCCCGTCATATCCGGCTGCCGACGCCGCGTCAGGATTTGACCTCGATGCGCCGCGGCTTGCTTTCCGCCTTCTTCTTGATGGTCAGGCGGAGCACGCCGTTGTCGGCGCGGGCCTCCACGTTGTCGGCGTCGGCCGTGTCCGGCAGCGCGAAACGCCGCACGAACGAGCCGTAACTGCGCTCGATGTGGCGGGCGCCGCCCTCCTCGGTGCTCTTCTCGGTCCGGCGCTCGCCCTTGAGGGTGAGCACACCGTTCTCGAGGGTGACATCGATGTCCTTGGGATCGATCCCGGGGACATCCGCCTCGATACGGTACTCGTCCGGCGTCTCGTGGACGTCCACGGCCGGCACCCACTGGGCGCTGCTCAGCGCCGGGTAATCGCCGAAATCGCCCCAGTCGCGGCCGAAGAGCCGGTTGATCTCACTGTTGAACTGCTGCAACAGGCTGTTGGGTTCATAACGCTGCAGTGCCATGTCACATCACCTCCTGACATAACTGCTTGACCTCGTTCCGGGGTCTTAGATGCGGTCATGCCGGCGGTTTTCAAGATGGCGGGCGGCATATCCCGCGGCCGCGCTCAGGCGGCCGCCAGGAAGCTGTCGCTGGCGGCCACCGCGTCGCCGTCGTGGCGGTCGTATTCCTCGCGCCAGCGCTGGAAGGCCCGGGTCTCGCCCTTGTCCCAGGGGTGGTAGCCGGGCCGGTAGTAGCTGATGTAGTGGCGCATCATGCGGGCGTAGATGCCGCGCGGGCCGTACAGCCACCACAGCCCCTTGAGCCAGATGCGCCGGCGCTCGCGGCCGGAGAAGCCGTCCACCCGCAGCATGTGGCGCATGATCATGAGCACGTGGAACGGGAACGCCAGCGACAGGTTGATCATGGCCGCCACGCGGGTGAAATAGCCGGCCTTGGCCACCTTCTGCATCACGTCGTAGGCCACCGCCTTGTGCTCGATCTCCTCGATGGCGTGCCAGAAGTAGATCGCGCGGATACGCGGGTCCGCCTCCGCCAGCATCTCCGAATTCTCGAGCACGAAATGCGCCATCAGGGCGGTCATGTGCTCGGCCGCGGCGGTCTGGGCCAGTGTGAACTTGCGCGGGAAATACCGCCGGTACCAGTTAAGCACCTTCTTCTGCATGGCCTCCACTTCGGACACGTCCACGCCCTGGCGCTCCACCCGGCGGTTGAACTCGATGTGCACGCGGGTGTGCTGGGCCTCCTGGAAGGTGAAGTCCTTGACCTCGGCCTGGAGCTGCGGATCGTCGATGCGGTCGCGGTAATCGCGCACGCACTGGATGAAGAACTTCTCGCCCTCCGGGAACAGCAGCGACATGGCGTCGAAGAAACGCGTCTTGAACGGGTCGTTGCCGTACCAGAAGCGCGGGATGTCGTCGGACTGCAGGTGAAAGTCGAGATCCTGGCGCGGCACGATCTCGTGAGCGGCTTTCGCGGCCATCGCTCCCCTCCTTGTCTTTATGTGTGGGAGCACAGTAGACCGGGCCGCGACCGCCTGCCTATGACGGCGGACGACGCCAGGGAACAATTCGCGACAATGCGCGGATCAAACGCCCCGTCCCCGGGCGCGATAGGCACTGGGACTCATGCCGGTCCAGCGCCGGAAGGCGCGGGTGAAGCTGCGGCGGTCGGCGAAACCCAGGGCTTCGCTGATGGCCTCGATGTCGGCATCGGGCTCGTCCAGCCAGGCGGCGGCCCGGCGATACCGCGCGGCGTCCTGGACCGTGCCGAAGCTGCAACCCTCGTCGCGCAACCGCCGCTGGAGGGTGCGCGGGCCCAGTCCGAAGGCGGCCGCGGCCGCGTCCAGGCCGCCGGCGAGCAGGGCCGGATCGCGGGCGAGCGCGGCCGCCAACCGGTCGCCCAGGCCCTGACCGGTCAGGCGCGCCACCCGCTGTTCCACCAGCGCTTCGGCCTGGCGGTGCAGCGCCGGGAAGTCCCCCTCCAGCGGCCGGTCGAGCAGCTCGCGCGGAAACACCAGCTCGTCGCGCGGGCGCTCGAAATACACCGGCATGCGGAAAAAGCCGTGGTAACGCCCGGCGTGCGGCGGCGCCCGATGCCGGAAGTGCAGCGAGGTGAGCCGCACCTCCTCGCCCAGCAGCGAGCGGGCGAACTTGAGGATGGAGGCGAAGAAGATCTCCGCGTGGTACGGCTTGCCCGGCGTCGGCGCCTCGGGCGCCAGCCGCAGCACCAGCCGCGCCTCGTCGCCGATCTCGTCCATGCCGGCGTCGATCATCGGATTGACCAGGGCGGGAATCCATTCCAGCACGCGGGCGGCGTCGCGCAGCGACGAGCTGGTGGTCAGGTAGGTCTCCAGGTCCGGCAGGTATTCGAAGGCGAAGGTCTCGCCGACCACGAACGGGAAATGGTCATCGCCCGCGCGGGCGATGCAGTCCTCCAGCACCCGGTCGAGCGCCGACAGGGACACGGTGCGGTCCTCGAGCCGGGACAGGTCCAGCTCGATGCCGTGCGCCGCGAATATCGGCTTGACGTTGATCCCGCAGCGGGCCGCCGCCTTCACCCAGCTCGGCAGCACCACCGCGGGCACGCTCAGATCGTCCATGATTGGTGATTGGTGATTGGTGATTGGTGATTGGTGATTGGTGATTGGTGATTGGCAAAGAGCATAACCCCCTCTTCCCAACGAATCACAAATCACGAATCACGGATCACGGCGCTGTACGCTCAATCCAGTCACTGTTGCCCAGCGCCCCCTGCAGCCGCACCCAGGCGCGCACGCGGTCGTTGCGGGCGACCGCGGCCCGGGCCCGTTGCTCGGCCAGGTCCGCCTCGGCCTCCAGAACCTGGTCGACCGTGGCACGGCCGGCCTCGAAGCGGGCGCTGCGGGCGTCCAGCGTCGCGCGGGCGCTCTCCACGCCGGCGGCGGCCAGCTCGGCCAGCGCGGTGGCCGTCTCCAGCTCCGCCAGGGTCTGCTCGATCTGCACCCGCACGCCGCGCGCGAACGACAGGCGCTCGGCGCGCAGCGCCGCCAGCTTGGCCTCGGCGGCCGCCTTGCGCGCGCTGATCGCGCCGCCGGCGAAGGGCGTCCAGGTGATCTGCGCCTCGATCCGGCCCTCGCGGTCGGGGGCGAAGGAGTTGCCCTCGTTGTAGCGCAGGCTGGCCACCGCATCGAGGTTCGGTAACCGTTGCGCCCCGGCCGAACCCACGCGCAACTCCAGCTCGCGGATGCGCTCGTCCAGCGCCGCGAGATCGCGACGCGCCGCCAGGGCCTCGTCGAGCAGCGCCGGCACGTCGCGGGTGACCGGGCGCGGCTCGAAATCCAGGGGCGCCGGCGCGACGCGGCCGTCGCGGCCGACCGCGCGCGCCAGGCGCGCCCGGGCCAGGCGATAGTTCTCGCGCAGACGCACCTTGATCTGCTCGGCGCGTTGCCGCGCGAAGCGGACCTCGGCGCGGTCGCTGACCAGGGCCCGGCCGTTGTCCAGCAGGCGCTCGACCCGTTCGGCGCGGGCGTCGAGACCTTCCCGCAGGGCGGCGTTGGCCTCCAGGCGAGCCTCCAGGTCGAGCGCGTCCAGGTAGCGCGACACCGCGTCGATGGCGTTGGCCAGCCGTTCGCTGGCGGCGGTCGAGGCGGCGGCCTCGGCGGCGCGCTCGGCGGCCGGCGCGGTATAGAACTGCTGCGCCGGGTTGATCAGGGGCTGGCGCAGCTCGATCACGGCACCGGCCTTCTCGCGCTCGCCGGCGGCGAACGACTGCGGCGGCATCCCCGGCCCCAGCGACGGGATCTCGATCTCGCCCACCTCGTCGCTGCGGGACGCGAAGGCGTCCGCCTGCAACGAGGGATAGCGACCGAGCCGCCGTTCGGCAGCGGCGTCGGCCGCGGCGGCCCGGGCCTCGAAGCCACCCACCTGCGAGTCCGGCTGGCGGGCGCCCAACACCGCCGCCTCCATGAGGCCGACCTCGTCGCCCGCTTGCGCCTCGACGGTCCCGGCGGGCCACAGCGCGCCGGCGACGATCGCGGCCGTCATCAGGACGGCCGTGGCCCCGGACGGCGCCGGCCGCCGGACGCCGAGCAGCAGCCGGCAGAGCGCCGGCAGCACCAGCAGGGTGAGCACCGCCGACGCGATCAGGCCGGTGATGATGGTCCAGGCCATCGGCGGCCACAGGGTGGTGTCCGACAGCGCCAACGGCAGCAGGCCGGCGATGGTGGTGGCCGTGGTCAGCAGGATCGGCCGCGTACGCCGGCGCACGGCGTCGCGGACGGCCTGGACGATATCGGCGCCGTCCCGCAGCCGGTGGTCGACCACATCGATCAGCACGATGGCGTTGTTCACCACGATACCCACCAGGGCGATGATGCCCTGCAGCGGCTGGAAGCCGAAGGGGATGCCCAACAGCAGCAGGCCCGGGATCACCCCGGCGACCGCGAACGGGATCGTGAGCAGCACCAGGCCCATGCGCCGGAAGGAGTTGAACTCCATCAGCAGGAAGAACAGCAACAGACCCGCGCCCAGCGGCGCGGCCTGCAGGATCGCGGTGTTGGCCTCCTGGGAGGCCTCGGCCTCGCCGCCGTACTCGATGCGTGTGCCCGGCGGCAGATCGAGACCGGCGATGGCGTCCTGGATCGGGGCCAGCACCTCGCTGAAGACGTAGCCGTCGGCCAGCTCGGCGGAGACCCGCGCCACCCGGTGCTGGTTGTAGTGGCGGATCGCGGCCGGCTGCATCTCCAGCCGCGCCGAGGCCACCTGATCCAGGGGGATGGGCTGGCCACCGTCACCGTAGACATTGACGGTCTCCAGCTCGGGCAGCGGGAAATACTCGCCCTGGGGGCTGCGCAGCCGAATGGGGATGGGGTCCTCCTCGGCGCGGTACTGGCCCACGACGATGCCGTGCGTGCGTCCCAGAAGCGCCTGGGCCACGTCCTCGCGGGTCACGCCCAGGCGGCGGGCGGCGGCGTCGTGGACCGTGTAGACCACGCTGGGCGCGCCGGTGCCCAGGTCCTGGCGCACGTCGCGTGCGCCCGGCACCGTCAGGGCCTCGGCGAAGATGCGCTCGGTGGCCAGCGCCAGCCGCTCGGGATCGGGGTTGAATACCCGTACCTCGATGGGCGCGGTCACCGGCGGACCCTGCCGCAGGATGGAGGCGACCACCTCCACCCCCGGCAATTCCCGGCGCGCGAAACGGCGCGTCCACTCGATCAGGGCATGGTTCTCGGCGAGACTGCCGGTCTCGGCGATCAACCGGGCCCGGTGTGGCTCCTGCGGCCGGCGGGTCAGGTTGTAATAGAACGACGGCCCGGAGAAGCCGACGAAGCCGTGCACCTCGTTCACCGCGGGGTGGTCGTGCAACGCCCGCTCCATGCGCGCGGCCATCTTCTGGGTCGCCTCCAAATGGGTGCCCTCGGGCATCGACAGATCGATGACCACCTGGTTGCGGTCGGCGTTGGGGAAGAATTGCTGGTCGAGCCAGGCGCCGCTACTGAAGGCGCCGGCCAGGATCGCCGCCCCCAGGCACACCATCAGCCACGGCCGCGAGGTGGACACCCGGCCGAGGCGGTCCGCCAGCCGGACCACCGGGGCGTCGGTCTCGCGTCGCCGGTCCTGCGGGCGCAGGAAGCGCCGCGCCACGATCGGGGTGAAGGTCACCGCGAACACGTAGCTGATGGTCAGCGACAACATGATCGTGATCGGGATGGCGCGCGTGAAATCGGCGGCGTTGCCCTTGGCCAGCAGCAGCGGCGCGAACGCCGCCAGCGTGGTGCCGGTAGCCGCGAACAGCGGCGCCGCCAGCTCGCGCACCGAGCGCGTCGCGGCCTCGGCGCGCGAGGCGCCGTTGTTGAGATGGTGCTGGATGTTCTCGGTCATCACGATGGCGTTGTCCACCAGGATGCCGAGCGCGATCACCAACCCGATGATCGCGATCTGGTGTAGCACGCCACCTCCCATGGCGTAGACCGCCAGCGCCGACAGGGTGACCAGCGGCAGTACCGTCGCCACCAGCAGGCCCACCCGCAGTCCCATGCCCGCGAACAGCACGGCCACGATGATCAGGACCGCGTAGAACAGGCTTCGCGTGAGATTGTCCAGCCGGCTCTCGGTGAAGGCCGGCTGATAGAACATCTCGCGGATCTCCAGCGGCTCGAAGTCCCCGCGCAGGCTGTCGATCTCGGCGCGCAGGCGGTTGCCGAAGTTCACCACGTGGGTGGCGTCGCGCTGCGACTTGATATCCAGGGCCACCGCGCGCGTGCCGTCGAACCAGACCCGCTCGGTGGGCGGCTGCGCCTCGCTGCGCTGGACCTCGGCGATGCTGCCCAGGGGCACGACACCGCCCGCCGGCAACTGGACCGGGGTCTCCCGGATTTCCTCGATGCTGCGGTAGTCGGTGCGCGGCCGCAGCACCAGCGATCGCCCGCCGACCGACAGCGAGCCGCCGGCGATGATCTTGTTGCTGGCATCGAGCTGCCCGAGAAGCTGCTCCGGCGTCAGGCCGGTGCGGAACAGGGCGGCATCCGACAGCGCCACGGTGATCTGCTCGCCGGGGTCGCCGATCACGCGGATCGAGGACATATCCGGCAGATCGAGCAGGTGTGCCTTGAGCCGCTCGGCGGCGTCGTCGAGCTCGAGCGGATCGTCGCTGCCCGTGATCGCGATCACCGCGGTGGAGGCGGTCACGATGCGGTCGTCCAGGTCGGGCTTGCCGACCCCGTCCGGGAACTCGCGGGCGGCATCGTCCATGGCGATGCGTACCCGGTCCCAGGCGGTCTCGGTGTCGTAGACCGAAGGCAGCAGCGTGACCCGGACCACGGCCACGCCCTGGCGCGCCGTGCCCTGGGTATGCTCGACCTCCTCGACCCCGGCCAATTCCTCCTCCAGCGGTTGCAGCACCAGGCGCTCCACCCGCGCCGGATCGGCGCCGGGAAAGGCCACGGTGATCAGCCCGCCGCGGTACGGGAAGGCGGGATCCTCCTGGCGGATCATGCTGAAGTAGGCCGCCAGGCCGGCCAGCGCCAGCACCAGGACCAGCGTGTAGATCAGGCGCTCGTTCTCCAGCAGGCGCGTCAACCGGTCGGCCATCACCGCACCTCCACGGCGCGGCCGTCGACCAGGCCCTCCAGGCCCAGGGTGACGACCCGCTGGCCGGCGGCGAGATCACCGCTGACGACCACGCGTTCGCCCACGACCACGCCCAGGCTCACGGGCACGGCGCTGACCGTGCCGTTGTCGACCCGGAAGACCTTGGGCTGGCTGCGACCGCCGGTGCTGGCGATCGCCGCCACCGGCACGGTGAGGCGCTCGCCGCGGTTCGAGCGCAGGTGCCAGGCGACGGTGACGCCGGGCCGCAGCCGCGGCGACGCGTCGATGGTAATCACCGCCGGGAACAAACGGCCGGGGCCGGGCGAGGCGGCGGCCAGCTCGGTCACCCGGCCGGTCGCCTCGCCATCCAGCAGCGGCAGCGTCAGCCGCGCCGTATCGCCGACCGCGACCTCGCCCAGGAGGGTCTCCGGCAGGCCGATCTCCACCTCCAGCGCACCGCCGCCGGACAGGCCGACCACGGGTTGCCCCGCGGGCACGAACTCGCCGGGCTCGAAATAGACCTGCTCCACCGTGCCCGCGACCGGCGCCACGATGCGTGTCTCCCCCAGCAGCCGCCGCGAGCGCTGGGCCTCGGCGCGGGCACGCCGCAGCGACGCGGCCAGCGCGTCGCGGCGCGACTGGGCACTCTCCAGTTCCTGCCGGGTGGCGGCGCCCTGGTCGTGCAGCCGCCGCACCCGATCCAGGTCGCGCTCGGCCTGGGCCAGTTCCGTCTCAAGCTGCTCCGCCTGGGCCCGGGCGGCCGCGGCCGCGGGCTCGAGCTCGGGCTGGTCCAGGCGCGCGATCAGGTCGCCCTCGGCCACCTCGTCCCCGAGCGAGACGGCACGCTCGGCGAGGCGACCGCTGACCTGGAAGGCGAGCTGCGCGCGGTCCGCGGCCCGGGTCACGCCGGTGAGCGCGAAGGCACGATCGGTATCCACGGCTGCGACCTCGCCGACCTCGACCGGGTGGTCGTGGGCGACCGGCGCGGCCTCTTCCCGCGCGTCGCCGCCGCAGGCGGCGGCGAGCGCCGTCAGCAGGAGAACGGTGATTCGAATCGCGAATGGCATCGGCGGTTCCCCCTCGACCGGCATCGCCGGCAAATGTAAACGGTGTTAACATTAGTAGGTCCATGTTGACGGTGTCAACACCGAGGCCTAATCTGGAATCAATGGGTACCGCAACCGTGTCGCAACGCAGCTACCACCACGGCGACCTCCGCAACGCCTGCCTGCGCAGCGCCCTCGATCTGCTGGAGGAAGGCGGCCTGGAGGCCGTGACCCTGCGCGCCGTGGCCGAGCGCACCGGTGTATCCCGCAGCGCGCCCTACCGTCATTTCGAAACCAAGCGGGCCCTGCTGGCGGCGGCCGCCGCCACCGGCTTCCGGCGCCTGAACGACGCCATCACGGCCGCGCGCGACACCGCCGGCGACGACCCCCAGACCCGGCTGACCGCGGGCTGCGGCGCCTACGCCCGCTTCGGCGCCGGGCACCCGCACCTGTACCGGCTGATGTTCGCCGGCGATTTCTGCGAAGGCCCCCTGTTCGGCAACCGCACGCCGGTCGAGGAATCGGAATTTCCGGAACTGATCGAGGCCGGCAAC
This sequence comes from Salinisphaera sp. PC39, assembly GCF_040361335.1. Classification (NCBI taxonomy): domain Bacteria; kingdom Pseudomonadati; phylum Pseudomonadota; class Gammaproteobacteria; order Salinisphaerales; family Salinisphaeraceae; genus Salinisphaera; species Salinisphaera sp. PC39. The sequence goes on from NZ_APNM01000006.1 coordinate 28,832, forward strand.
GACGCCTTCGATTCGCTGGTGGAAGGTCTTCAGGAGGCGCAGGAACAGGGGGCCCTGCGGCTGCGCGACCCGCGCTCCCAGGCCCTGGCTATCTGGTCCATGATCCACGGCGTGATGAGCCTGTACCTGGACAATCGCACCGCCTATGGCCGTCACGAGACCGCGGCGCTGGAGGCGGTGCTGCAGGAAGTCCTCGCGATCGCATTCGAGGGCTTGGCCAAGCCAAGCTAGATGAGGGGCCGCTTTGCCGCAGCCCCTAGAGGGTGCTTACAAAACGTGGCGAGCAAAGACGGACCGTAGGCCGGGCTAAGCGACACGTTCCCGGCATGCCGCCGATGATTCTCGATTGCGGAAGAAATGATCTTGAACCACAGAGGCACAGAGGACACAGAGATTTAATGGGGTGAGTCTTCTTGGCCCCTTTTGCTCCTGTGCTCTCTGTGTCTCTGTGGTTGATCTTCTAGCTGCCGGAAACGGGCCAGACGGCCCTTGTTCCAGCCCACGCCTGCCGAAGATCACGACGGCGGAAAGCGCCTCGGCAAGCGGCTAGCCAGAACATGGACCACAGAGGCGCACAGAGGGACACAGAGGGCACTGACTGTCGTCCCGGAAGCCGCAAAGAAGCCTGCCCCGGACACGATCACGGTTTTCAAGCGAAAGTGGCGGATAGCCCGTTAAGGTTCGTTGCCAACCCGGCAGCTCGAGCGCCGGGGCGCTTCGCGGTCGGTGCCGTGCCGGGCCAGGGTATTTGTTTATCCACAGATTACGCCGCTTAACGCAGATTAATTGGGGCTGTTCTTTAATCTGCGTCCATCGGCGTCATCTCCGGATCGTTTCTTCCGGGAACCGCCCGCCAAGCTCCGTTGCCGCCCCGGCAATTCGGTCGCCTAGGCGCTACGCGGTCGGCGCCGTGCCGAATCAAGGCATTTGTTTATCCACAGATTACGCCGATTAACGCAGATTGGCCGGGACTGCTCTTGAATCTGCGTCGATCGGCGTCATCTGCGGATTCTTTCTTCCGGAACCCACCCGCCAAGGTCCGTTACCAACCCGGCAGTTCAGTCGCCGGGGCGCTGCGCGGTCAGTGCCGTGTCGAGTCAAGGCATTTGTTTATCCGCGGATGGACGCCGATTAACGCAGATCGGTTGGACTGCTCTTTAATCTGCGTAAATAGGCGTAATCTGTGGATTCCTTATTCCGGCAAACGGCCAGCAAGAACCTCTGCGCGCCTCCGTGCGCCTCTGTGGTTTCATCTCCCGCCAACCAAAGCCCGGGGCCGGCCGGCGGAAGCTCGGCTACCGCCCGGGCGGCTCACTCATACCGGTTGATGTTGTGGACGCCCTCCTAGGGGTAGCGAACCGCCACCACCTCCATCTCGATCTCGCCGGCCGGGCGCCGCACCATGACGCTGTCGCCCTCGCCCCGGCCCAGCAGGGCGCGCGCCACCGGCGAGTGCACGCTGATCCAGCCCGCACGGGCGTCGGTCTCGTCGGCGCCGACTATGCGATAGGTCGATTCCGTGCCGTCGTCGTCGGCCACCGTCACCTCGGCCCCGAAGAACACGCGGCTCGGATCGTCCGGCCGGCGCGCCGGCACGATCAATTCGTCGAGACGCTTGGAGAGATAGCGCAGGCGCCGGTCGATCTCCCGCAGTTCCTTCTTGCGGTAGATGTACTCGGCGTTCTCGGAGCGGTCGCCCTCGGCCGCGGCATCGGCCAGGGCGCGGGTCACGGCCGGCCGCTTCTCACGCCAGAGGTAATCCAGCTCCTCGCGCAGCCGGCGATGGCCGTCGGCGGTGATGTAGTCGCGTCCGCGAGCCATGATCTCAGGTCTTCGGCGCTGGTCGGTTTTGTGCTAACCACAGAGGCACAGAGAACACAGAGGGCAGGAATGACTCAATGGGAAGCTGCCGGCACGGCAACCATCGCACCCGCGAGGCTCAGCGAATACGCGCCTTCCCCTTCTCCGTGCCCTCTGTGTCTCTGTGGTTAATTAATGCATTACCCCGGGCGGTTAATCCATCGCCCCGGGCGGCGGCGTGCGGTCCTCCGGCACGAAGAAGTCCGGCATCAGGTTCTTGGCCTCGGGATTGACCTTGTACTGGGTGAAATCGCGCTCGCCGGCCTCGTACAGCACCTCGTCGTCGATGCAGAAGTTGCCGGTGAACTCGCGGCTGTTCCTGGTCAGGATCACGTAGGCGGCGTCGCCCATGATCTCCGGCGTGCGCGAGGCCGCGACCATGTCCTCGCCGCCCAGCAGGTTGCGCACCGCGGCGGTGGCCACGGTGGTCCGGGGCCAGAGGGCGTTGAAGGCGATGCCGTCCTTCTTGAACTCCTCGGCCATGCCCAGCACGCACAGGCTCATGCCGTACTTGGCCATGGTGTAGGCCACGTGCGGCGCGAACCAGCGCGGCGACAGGTCCAGGGGCGGCGACAGGTTGAGCACGTGCGGGTTGTCGGATTTCTTCAGGAACGGGATGCACTTCTGGCTGACCAGAAAGGTGCCGCGCGCGTTGATCTGGTTCATCAGATCGTAGCGCTTCATCTTGGTCTCCAGCGTGCCGGTGAGCTGGATCGCGCTGGCGTTGTTGACGCACACGTCGATGCCGCCGAACTCCTCCGCCGCGCGCTCGACCGCGGCCTCGACCTGCTCTTCCTCGCGGATGTCGCAGACCAGCGGCAGGGCCTTGCCGCCGGCGGCCTCGATCTCCTCCGCGGCGGTGTAGATGGTGCCGGGCAGCTTGGGATGCGGCTCGGCGGTCTTGGCCGCGATGGCGACGTTGGCGCCGTCAGCCGCCGCGCGCTTGGCGATCGCCAGGCCGATGCCGCGCGAGGCGCCGGAGATGAACAGGGTTTTGCCCTTCAGATCCGCCATGAAAGCTCTCCTCGTGTTGTGATCGGCGCACAGGTTAACGCCGAACGCGCGTCGACGCGACGCGGGTATATTCCATCAAAGTCCAAAACAATCCGCAGATGAACGCGGATAGACGCGGATCAAGGGCGTATTTCTGCGTGCATCGGCGTTCATCTGCGGATATGTGACGATGACCGGTCTGCGAGGTGCGAGGCGACTTGCCGGACAATCCATGTAATCTGTGGATCGCTTGGCAAACAAAGAACTGTCGGGAGAGACGATGGCGGATTTCGAGGTCGGGCAACTGCAAACGGCGCGCGGCCGCTTCGGGTTGCGCGCGAGCGGCGACCCGGACGCGCCGCCGCTGCTGCTGGTCCACGGCTGGCCGGAGTCCTCGTATTGCTGGAAAGGGGTCGCCGAGCGGCTGGCCGGCGATTACCGGGTGCTCGCCCCGGACCTGCGCGGCCTGGGCGACTCCGAGCGCACGCCCGAGCGCGAGGCCTACACCAAGCGGAACCTGGGCGCCGACATCCTCGCGGTGATGGACGCCCTGGACATCGACGCCTGCCCGCTGATCGGTCACGACTGGGGCGGCGCCGCGGTGCAGGAGGCGGCCCTGGCGGCGCCCGGCCGGGTACCGGCGCTGGTGCTGCTCAACATCCACGTGCTGCCCAACGCCCGCGGCAATCTGGTGGCCCAGGAGGCGATGCGCGAGCGCGCCCTGCCCTATATCTGGTACCAGTTCTTCCAGGGCGCCCCCGGCCTCGCCGAGGCCATGATCCCCGGCAACGAGCGGGCCTGGCTGGGCTATTTCCTGCGCACCTGGTCGGAGGCCGGCTATCCGCCCGACGCCTTCGAGGAACACGTACGCTGCTACGCCATCGAGGGCACGCCCCTGACCGGCGCCAACTTCTACCGCTGCTACAAGGACGACATGGCCCGCTGGCGCGAGCTCGCCGGCACCCGTTTCGCCATGCCCGGGCTCTACATCCACGGCGTCAAGGATCCGGTGATCATCCCGGAGTACACCCGCCACCTCGACGACGTGTTCGACGACATCCGCCTGGAGACCTTGGAGGCGGCGCACTTCGTCCAGGAGGAGAAACCGGCCGAGGTCGCGGCGCTGATCCGCGGGTTCGTGCGCGACAAGCTTGCCGTCTAGACCGTGCCGGGCGCTTCGACAATCCACCGATTACACGGATTGCACGGATGCATGTCTCTTCAAGCAAATCCGTGTCATCTGCGTAATCCGTGGATGTCCCTAAAGACACCGATGCCGACGAACACGAAACCCGATACATGAAACACGAAACATCCCGGACCCGCGCCGACGAACTGATCCGGGAACTGGACCTGGAACCGCACCCTGAGGGTGGCCACTTCCGCCGCCACTACGCCGCGACAGCGACGGTGGAACCGGCGGACGGCCGCGGCACGCGGCCGGCGCTGACCTCGATCTACTACCTGCTGCGTCCCGGCGAGATCGGCCGCTGGCACCGGGTGCGTTCCGACGAGGCCTGGCATTTCTACGAGGGCACGCCCCTGGAACTGTTGATGATGCCGCCCGACATGACCGACGTACGGCAACGGCGGCTGGGGCCGCCGGGCGTCGACACCCGGCCGGCGGCGGTGGTGCCGGTCGGCTGGTGGCAGGCCGCGCGCCCCGCGGACGGCTTCGCCCTGGTGGGCTGCAGCGTGGGTCCCGGCTTCGATTTCGCGGATTTCGAACTGCTGCGCGACCGGCCGGCGGAGGCGGCGGCGCTGCGCGAGCGGCATCCGGACCTGGCCGGGCTCATCTAGGTCATCCAGGGCCCGTCGACGACCCCTGGGAACCGCCCTCGCCGTCGGCCGGCGCCTCGCGGGCGTCGCGGTCGAACAACTCTTCCAGCTCCTCCATCGCCTCCTTGCGCAACTGGGCCAGCTTGGCCTCGTCGCCGGCGGCCACCGCCTGCTCGGCCACCAGACGCTCGTCGTGGGCGCGGAACAGGGCGGCGGCGCGAGCGGCTTCCTTGGCGTTCAGGCCTACCGCCTTGAGGGTCTCGGCGCCCAATTCCAGGCTCGAGAGGAAGGTTTCGCGCAACACCACATCGACGCCGGCGTTCATCAGGGCATAGGCGTGGCGGCGGTTGCGCGCCGCGGCGATGATGCGCACGCCCGGGTGCCGCTCGCGCACCGCGCGCGCGATGCGCACCGAGGTTTCGGGGTCGCCGATGGTGAGCACGAAGGCCCGCGCCTGCTCGATGCCGGCCGCCCGCAGAAGCTCGGGTTTGGAGGCGTCACCGTAGTAGATCTTGTCGCCGAAGCGGCGAACGAAGTCCACCTGCTCCGGATTCAGCTCCAGGGCGACGAAACCGATGCCCTTGGCCCGCAACAGCCGCGCGACGATCTGGCCCACGCGCCCGAAGCCGGCGACGATCACCGGATGCGTGGGCGCCTCCGGAACCTCGAAATCGGGCGCCGGCGCCGGCGCCGCCAGCCACCGGTTGAGGCGCGCGGCCCCGATCACCGCGATCGGCGTGGCGAGCATGGTCAGCGTCACCACCGCCACCACCAGGTCCGACAGGGCGCGGTCGAGGATGCCCGCGGCGACCGCCGAAGCCAGGATCACGAACGCGAACTCGCCGCCCTGGGGCAGGGTCGCGGCGAGGCTGCGCGCGGCGGCGGGATTCAGGCCCTGGCGCCGGCCGAGAACGTAGAGAACGATGCCCTTCAGCAGCATCAGACCGGCGGCCGCGCCCACCAGGAACAGGGGTTGCGCCAGCAACAACCCCAGGTTGATCGACATGCCCACGGCGATGAAGAACAGGCCGAGCAACAGGTCCTTGAAGGGATCGATGTTGGCCTCGAGCTCGTGCCGATACTCCGAGTCGGCCAGGAGCACGCCGGCCACGAAGGCGCCGAGCGCCACCGAGACATCGAGCTTGGCCATGACCACGGCGGTGCCGAGCACCACCAGCAGGGCCCAGGCGGTGAATATCTCGGGCATGCGGGTGGCCGCCACCAGCCGGAAGACCGGACGCAGCAGGTAGTGGCCGCCGACCACCATCACCGCCAGGACACCGGCCACCTTGGCCGTTTCCAGCAGGGCGCCGGCGAAGCTCATCGACTCCCCGCCGGCCGCCAGCAGCGGCAGCAGGGCCAGGATCGGGATCACGGCCAGGTCCTGGAACAGCAGGATGCCGAACGCGGCCCGGCCGTGGCGGGCGGTCAGCTCGCCGCGCTCGCTCAGGAGCTGGAGGCCGAAGGCGGTGGAGGACAGGGCCAGGGCCAGGCCGACCACGGTCGCGGTGGCCGGCGAGAGGTCCAGCAGCCAGAGGGACAACCCGCCCAGCGCGGCCGCGGAGAGCAGGACCTGGAGACCGCCCAGCCCCACGATGATCTTGCGCAGGGCCCAGAGCCGCCGCGGCTGCATCTCCAGCCCGATCACGAACAGCAGCAGCACCACGCCCAGCTCGGCGATGTGCAGCACCTCGTCGACCTCGCCGATCAGACCCAGGCCCCAGGGCCCGATCACGACGCCGGCGGCCAGGTACCCCAGCACCGAACCCAGCCCCAGCCGCTGCGCGATCGGCACCGCGATCACCGCCGCCGCCAGGAACACGGCGATCTCTTCCAGCCAGTTCTCCAACATGCGCCCCCTTCCGGATTCCCGCGAGTCTAAACGAAAAGGGGCCGGCGACCGTCGTGCGGCCGCCGGCCCCGTCATCGGTTCGGTGAATGGGGTACCGGTCAGCCGGTGTGCCAGTCCATCACACGCCGCTCCCGGGTATCACCGGACGGGATGGTGACATCACGCGTGTGCGTCGCGCCGTCGAACGACGCCGTCACCTCGTACTCGCCGGCCGGGAGATCGGCGACAAGCCACGGTCCGGTGGTGGTCGTTTCCAGGACCTTGCCACCCGCGTCGTCGGTGATCGTGACATCGACCTTGGCGACATAGGCCGCCTCGGGGCCGCTGCGCACGTTGACCAGCTTGAAGCTGTAGTCGTCGTAGCGGCTCTCCATGATCACCTGCTCGGTCTCGCCGACGCCGCCGGTGGCGTACTCGAAGCCGCCGACGGCCTGCTTCTCGACGATCTCGCCGCCCGGCGGCGTGCGGGCGCCGGCCGTCGCGGCCACCAGGGTCGCCGCGGCGCCCAGCAGAAGACTGCTCCAACGCATGGATTACCTCGTCCGCTGCAAATGATCTCGTCAATCGCCTGTCCCCGTCCCTGGCATCGACAGAAATCTTTTCAACCCCCGCTCGCGTGCCGGCGCCCGACTGCGTAATCTGGCGGCCGGGACACGGAGGAGACCAGGACATGAGCGACGATTCCCGGGACAACCGCATCAACGCGCCGGTCGCGCGGCAGCAGGAGATCTACATGGGCGGTCTCGGCGGCCGCCGCCCCGCGGTGCCGGTGGACATGGCGGCGCTGGAGACGGCCGCGGCCCGGCGCATGAGCCGCGAGGGCCATGCCTACATCGCCGGCGGCGCCGGCCGCGAGGACACCATGGCCCGCAATCTCGACGCCTTCGGCGAGTGGCGGATCGTGCCGCGCATGTTGCGCGACGTCTCGCAACGCGACACCTCGGTCACGCTGTTCGGCCGGCGCCTGCCGTCGCCGTTGCTGCTGTCGCCGGTCGGGGTGCTGGAAATGGCCCACGCCCAGGCCGACCTGGCGGTGGCGCGCGCAGCCGCCGCCGAGGGCGTGCCGTACATCTTCTCCAACCAGGCCTCGGTGCCGATGGAGACCTGCGCCGCCGCCATGGATGACGCCCCGCGCTGGTTCCAGCTCTACTGGAGCAAGTCCGACGAGCTGGTGGAGAGCCTGGTGGCCCGTGCCGAGGCCTGCGGCTGCGAGGCGATCGTGGTCACCCTGGACACCACCCTGCTCGGCTGGCGCACGCGCGACCTGGACCTGGCCTATCTGCCCTTCCTGCGCGGCATGGGCATCGCCCAGTACACCTCCGACCCCGTGTTCCTGCGCATGCTGGACCAGCCGCTGCCCGAGGGCGCCGGCGACAGTCGCCCGCCGGTCAACCTCCACACCATCCGCGCCGTGCTGCAGGCGGCGCGCAACTTTCCCGACGGCTTCTGGCCGAGCCTGACCTCCGGCCGGGCGCTGGCGGCCGTGCGCCGCTTCATCGCGACCTATTCGCGGCCCAGCCTGACCTGGAACGACCTCGCCTTCCTGCGCGAACGCACCCGCCTGCCGATCCTGCTCAAGGGCATCCTCGACCCCGCGGACGCGGCACGGGCGGTGGACCACGGCGTCGACGGCCTGATCGTGTCCAACCACGGCGGCCGGCAGGTCGACGGCAGCGTGAGCACCCTGGAGCAGTTGCCGCGGATCGCCGAGGCGGTGGCCGAGCAGATCCCGATCGTCATGGACAGCGGCATCCGCGGCGGCGCCGACATGTTCAAGGCCCTGGCCCTGGGCGCCACCGCGGTCGGCATCGGCCGTCCCTATTGCTACGGGCTGGCCGCCGGCGGCGAGGACGGGGTGCGCGAGGTGATCGGCAACCTCAAGACCGACTTCGAGCTGACCATGGCCCTGGCGGGCTGCAAGTCGGTCGCCGAGATCACCCGCGAGCGGCTGGTTCCTGCTGGGTGAATGCTTCCTTAAGAGCTAACCACAGAGACACAGAGCGCACAGAGTTTTACGAAATAAAGCAGCGAGGCTCTGGAACGCGAATCAAGAGTCAAAGTTCTTTGCATCCCCTGCTCTGTGTTCTCTGTGTCTCTGTGGTTAGTCTTTAATCAGACCCATCCAGGACCTCCGCGGCGGCGCGTTCGCCGGAGCGAATGGCGCCCTCGATGTAGCCGCAGTACTCGGTCGCGGTCTCGGTGCCCGCGAAATGCAGGCGCCCGATCGGGGCGCGCAGTGCGGTGCCCACCTCGGTGAGCACCCGCGGCGGCATCAGGCCGACATAGCAGCCGCGGCTCCAGGGCTCGGCCAGCCAGTCGTTCTCCACGTAGTCGACGGGCGCGCGCGCCGCATCGCCGAAATAGGCGGCCAGGGAATCCAGCACCGCCGCGCGGCGCGCCGCCGGCTCCGCCGGCGACCAGTCCACCGCCGGGGCGCCGTCGAAGAAGCCCACCAGCGCCCCCTGCGAACCGTCGGCCGGGCTGGCGTCGAACACCGGCGAGAACGGCTGTTCATGGCTCAGGGCCATGCCGGACAGGCCGGCCTCGCGCCAGAAGGGACGTTCGTAGGCGACCAGGCACTTGATCACCGACCCCATGGGCATGCGCCGGCCCAACCGGTCGCGGGCCACCGGCAAGTCCGGCTCGAAGGTGATGTCCGCCTGCAGGGCGGGCGGCACCGTCAGGACCAGGCGCGAGGCTTCGTGGGTGCCCGCTCCGGTCGCCACCGAGACGCGGTCCGACATCTGCCGCACCGTCCGGACCGGTTCGCCGAGGCGGATGTCGACGCCCTCGGCGAGTGCCGACGCCAGGGCGTGCATGCCGCCTTCCACCACCTCGGCCTGAGCCCCGCCGGCGGTGCCGATCAGGGTCTCGAAGCCGTCGTTGGAGCGGCAGTAGAACAGGAAATACAGCAGCGAGATGTCGCCCGGCTCGGCGCTGAAGACGGCACGCACGGCGGCGTCGAACATGGCCCGCGCGCTGCCGCTGCGCAGCCGGCGGCGGGCCCAGGTCTCCAGGGTCACCGCGTCCAGTTGCCGCGCGCGTGGATGGTGCCAGGGGGCATCCGGCGGCAAGTCCGCCTGGCGGCGGGCGAGGTCGCGCAGCGCCAACTCCAGCTCCAGCAGGGCCCAGGGATGCACGCGCGGGATGTCACCGCTGAAACGGCGGTTGCGACCGCCGTGCCGCAGGATATTGGCGCCGTCGTCGTATTGCGGCCGCCGGCGCAGGCCGTGCTCGTCGAGTAGCGCGCACAGCCGGGTGTGGCCGGTCCCGACCCACTGCCCGCCGACATCCACGGTCCGACCGGCCAGGGTCGCGGGCGCGCTGCGGCCGCCCACGCGCTCGCGCGCCTCCAGCACGATCACCGAGCGGCCCGCCGCCCGCAGGGCGCGGGCACAGGCCAGTCCGGCGAAGCCGGCCCCCACGACGATGGCATCGGCATCCATGCGGGCCAGTGTATCCTGACGCGCCTTGCGACCCCAGATACCACGGACGACCTAAATGACCGCGAACGAGGACTGGCGGGCCCGGCCCGAGACCGAGATCCTGCGTGCCGACGACGGCGGCCGTTTCGCCCTGACGCGGGTCGGCACGCCGGGGGCGGCGCGGGCCGCCGCAGTCTACCTGCCGGGGATGTTCTCGGGACGGCGTTTCTGGCTGTCGGACCGCGGGGTGGGCCTGGCCGGGCATCTGGCCGAGGCCGGGTTCGCCGGCTACATCATAGAGCGTCGCGGGGTCGGCGACTCGCCCCGGCCCGCGGGGGCGCGCACCGGCCTCACCGAGCACGTCCGCCACGACCTGCCCCTGGTGCGCTCGCTGATCGCCCGCGAGTGCCCGGGTCCCGTCTTCTGGATCGGGCATTCCTTCGGCGGGGTGATGGCGGCGCGTGCCGCGGCCACGGTGCTCGACCCGGCGGAGATCGCCGGACTGGTGCTGTTCGCGTCGCAGTTCGAGGTGGGCAAGACGGCACTGGATTTCCCCGCCAACCTGTTCACCCGCGCCCTGGCCTACGGCCTGGGGCGGTTCCCGGCGCGACGGCTGGGGCTGGGCCCCGAGAACGAACCGCCCGCGGCCATGGCCGATGCCTGCCGGTGGGTCGCCGCCGGCCGCCGCCGGCCGGCCTTCCGCCGGGCCCTGGCGAGCGTGACGTCACCGGTGCTCGCGATCGCGGGCGCCGGCGACCGGGTGGACCCGGCGGCCGGCTGCGAGCGCCTGATCGGGCACTTCTCCGGGACCGACAAGACCTTCGTGCGCGCGGGCACCGACACCGGTTACACGGTCGATTACGACCATCCCGGCATCGTCGTGAGCAAGCCGGCACGCGCGGAGATCTGGCCGCTGGTGACGGACTGGCTGCGCAGCCGTGATTCGTGACTCGTGATTGGTGTTCGAGCCAATCACCAATCACGGTTCACCGATCACGCGCCTATGAGGCTCTGGCCGCACACCCGCACCACGTTGCCGGTGACGCCGCCGGCGCCCGGGGTGCTCAGGAAGGTGATCAGTTCGGCCACGTCCGCCGGCGTTCCGCCCTGGGACAGTGAGTTCATGCGGCGGCCGGCCTCGCGGATCATGAACGGCATGGCCGCGGTCATGCGGGTCTCGATGAAGCCCGGCGCCACGGCGTTGACGGTGATGCCGCGGCCGGCCTGCTTCGGTCCCTGGGCCTGCACGTAGCCGATCAGGCCCGCCTTGGTCGCGCCGTAGTTGGTCTGGCCGACGTTGCCGGCGATGCCGCCGATGGACGAGAGGCAGACGATGCGGCCGTGGTCGCGCATCACCTTCTCGCCCAGCAGGACCTCGTCGATCTTCAGGATCGAGAGCAGGTTGATCGACAGCACCATGTCCCAGAAGTGCTCGGGCATGTTGGCCAGGGTCTTGTCGCGCGTGACGCCGGCGTTGTGGACCACGATATCCACGCCGCCGAACTTCTCCTTGAGGAAATCGGCGATCTTGCGCGGTGCCTCTTCGTCCGTGATGTCCAGCGGCAGGGCGGTGCCGCCGACCTCGGCCACGGTGGCGTCCAGGGTCTCGCGGTCGGCCGGGATGTCCAGGCAGACCACGTGCGCGCCCTCGGCGGCCAGTCGCCGGGCGGTGGCCGCGCCAATGCCGCGGGCGCCGCCGGTGACCAGCGCCACCTTGTCCTTGAGCGCCTGGGTGAAGACGATCTCGTCGGGCATGTCCGGCGCCGAGGTTATCCGCACCGGTTGGCCGTCCACGTAGGCCGAGTGCGCCGACAGGAAGAAGCGCAGCGGCCCGGCCGCGCGCGCCTCGGCGCCGCGCTCGACGTAGAGCAGGTTGGCGGTGGCGCCGAGCTTGCCGATCTCCTTGCCCACGGAGCGCACGAAGCCCTCGACCGCGCGCGCGGCCACCGCCGCGGCGGTCTCGCCCTCGCCCTCCGGCAGGTCGGTGAGCACCACGACCCGGCCGCAGCGGGCGATGCGCCGCATCACCGGGTGGAAGAAGTCGTACAGGGAGGACAGGTTCGCCGCCTCGCCGAGACCGGTGGCGTCGAAGACCAAGGCGTCGTATTTGACGTCCGACGACGGCTCCGGCTTGTCGGCACGCTCGGGGTCGGACCCGGCGGCGGCCAGCACGGACGCCACCTCGTCGGTCATGCGCGCGCCCGGCGCGCCGCCCAGCAGGGCGCGCTTGCCCTCCAGCGGCCGCTCGGCATAGCCGCCCTCGGCCCGGGCCAGGGCCTGCGGCGTGGGCAGGCCGATGCTCTTGATCACGCTGCGCATGGCGGGTTGCTGCGCGAGCCGTACGAGATAATCGCTCATGATGTCACTCCTTGTTCGGATGTGATCGGTGATTGGTGAGTCGTGATTCGCGACAACCGCGGCCGATCACGCTTCCAGGATCGCGGTGACGCCCTGGCCGCCGGCGGCGCAGATGGAGATCAGGCCGCGGCCGCCACCGTTCTCGTGCAGGGTCTTGGCCAGCGTCGCCAGGATACGGCCGCCGGTGGCGGCGAACGGATGGCCGGTGGCGATGCTGGAGCCCTTGACGTTGAGCTTGTCGCGGTCGATCTCGCCCAGCGGCTTGTCGCGGCCCAGGCGCTCGCGGCAGAAGGTCTCCGAGCGCCAAGCCTCCAGCGTGTACAGCACCTGCGCGGCGAAGGCCTCGTGGATTTCGTAGAAATCGAAATCCTGCAGGCTCAGGCCGGCGCGGTCCAGCATCCGCGGCACGGCGTAGGCGGGCGCCATCAGCAGGCCCTCGCGCTCCTCGCGGAAGTCGACCGCCGCGGTCTGGGCGTGGACGATCCGGGCCAGCACCGGCAGGTCGCGGTCGCGCGCCCAGCCCTCGTCCGCCAGCAGTACGGTGGAGGCGCCGTCGGTCAGGCCCGTGCTGTTGGCGGCCGTGAGGGTGCCGTTCTCCTTGTCGAAGGCCGGCGGCAGGCTCGCCAGCTTCTCCAGGGTGGAGTCCGCGCGCAGGACATTGTCCCGCTCCAGGCCTTCGCAGGGCGTCACGAGATCGTCGAAGAATCCGGCCTCGTAGGCGGCGGCCAGCTTCTGGTGGCTCTCCCAGGCGAGCCGGTCCTGGGCCTCGCGCGAGATGCCCCAGTGCTTGGCGGTCAGCTCGCAGTGGCCGCCCATGGACAGGCCGGTGCGGGGCTCGACGTTGGCCGGGATATTCGGGATCAGGTGCGCCGGCTTGAGCATCTTCAGCAGGGCGCGGGCCCGGGCGCCGCCGCTGCGGGCGCCGTTGAACTCCATCATGGCCCGCTGCAGACCCGGATTGACCTCGATCGGGGCGTCCGACGTGGTATCGACGCCGCCGGCCACGGCCACCTCGGCCTGGCCGAGCGCGATCTTGTTGGCCACCAGGATCGCCGCCTCCAGCCCGGTGCCGCAGGCCTGCTGGACGTCGTAGGCGGGGGTTTCGGGTGCCAGGCCGCTGCCGAGCACCGATTCGCGGGTCAGGTTGAAGTCGCGCGAGTGCTTGAGCACCGCGCCCGCCGCCACCTCGTCGACCCGCTCGCCGGCGAGTCCGAAGCGGTCGACGAGCCCGCGCAACGCCGCCGTGAGCATGTCCTGGTTGGACAGCTTCGCGTAGGCCGTGTTGGAACGGGCGAAGGGAATCCGGTTGCCGCCGACGACGGCGACGTTGCGGACCTCGTTCACTTTCATCGTGTCTCTCCTACCGATTGCGGCACTGCAGCATGATACGCGCGCTGAGGGGCGTGCGCAGCCCCGCGGTGCCTGATGGAACTAAAAGTCGTAACGAAGGTACAGGGACAGGTGATCCCGGTCCTTGAGGCTGTTGCGGCGCTCCCCGCTGCCGAAATAACCACGGTACTGGATGCCGCCCTTGAGGGCCGGGGTGAAAATCACGTCGCTGCCGACGATGAACTCCTTGCGCTCCTCCACGAAGTTCTGCATCGGGAACGGCGCCACGCCGTCCACGTCGTGGAAGAAGGCCAGCACCGGCTCGTAGTCGAAGCCGAAGAACAGGTTGTTGTACTGCATGGTGGCCAGGATCCGGTAGCCCCAGGAGAACTCGTCCGCGTAGCAGCCGTCGCCCTGCGTGGGGTTGAAGCTGCGCGGATCGGGCTGCCCGTCGGGCTGGCCGGTGCCGTCGGCGCCCGGGCTGTAGTGGGTGCAGTTGGGGCCGCCGCCCTCGAACTGCAGTTCGTCCAGGCCGGGCCGGTTGAACATGTAGGTCGCCCCCACCTCGGTCAGCAGGATGATCTGGTCGGCCCCGATCGGGTTGGAGCTGCCGAATATGCGGATACCGGTGAAATCCACCTGGCCGACCCGCATGCGTTCGTAACCGGCGATGCGGTCGCCCGCCCGCACCGTGTTGCCCCGATAGCGGGTCTCGATGAAGTCCGGGACGGCGTTGCGGGCACTCGGCACCGTGGCCACCGCCAGGTTGATGTCTTCGTCCGGCAGGGCCGGCTGCAGGCCGGCGAAGATCACATCCGGGAACGACACCTGCACCGGCAGGTTGGGCCGGTAGGCGACCTCGCCGGCCAGCGACCACTTGCCGACGTTGGTGTTGAAGCTGATGCCGTAGAGGTCGATGTCCTCGGGGTATTCGAGATAGGCCCCCATGGTGTCGATGGGCAGGGGCTCCCGCCCCTGGCCGGTGGGGTTCAGGGTGCCGTCGAAGCCCTGGCAGGCGGCGAGTGCGGTCACGCCGTCGGCGCTGAGCTGCTGGCCGCTGACATTCTCGATGGTGTCCACCACCGGCTGCAGCTGGCCCGCAAGGACGTCCGGCAGCAGGTCGAACAAATCGTCGCTGTCCGGCAGGTCGATCCGGTCGCGGATGCAGGACCGGTCGGTCGCGGTCACGCCCAGGTAGGGCAGCCGGCTATGGTAGTGCAGATAGTAGAATCCGAACTCGGTGCCGCCGTTGATGTCCGGCGCGTACCAGTCGAAGTTGATGCCGTACTGGCCGCCGTCCTCCGGCTTGTAGGCATGGTTGGACACCGGCACGTTGGTGGCGGTGTCGGTGATCAACTGCGCCAACGTGTTCTTGAAGCCACCGACCTGTTGCGGATCCTCCGAGAACTGGCCGAGGGAGATCACCAGGTTGTCACCGCCGCCGGCGATGTCGTTGGTGGAGAAGAAACCGCTGGACGCGGACGGCCGGGTGGGTTCCCAGTTGTACTGATAGACCAGCTCCATCGCCAGATTGCCGGTCAGGTTGGTGGACAGTACCGCCAGGCCGGTGGGCTCGAACACCGAGGCGATCTCCGAGCCCGGAAAGTGCAACCGGTTCTGGTCGGGCGGGTTGATCTGGTCGAGGCTGTTCTGGGCGACGAAGGTGGACTCGCCCCAGCGCAGGCGCTGCTCGCCCACGCGCAACTGCCAACGCTTCCCGAACAGATCGAACGGCTGGGTGATGTGGGCCTCCAGCAGGTCGACATCGTTGCCGATCTGATCCTCCAGGTAGCCGGGGCGGTCCGTGCGCCGCGGCTGGAAGGCGGTGTCCGGGTGGTATTCGCGGAAGTCGGTGTTCTCGTGGTCGTAGAAGCCGATACCGCTGACCTT
This sequence comes from Salinisphaera sp. PC39, assembly GCF_040361335.1. NCBI lineage: Bacteria > Pseudomonadati > Pseudomonadota > Gammaproteobacteria > Salinisphaerales > Salinisphaeraceae > Salinisphaera > Salinisphaera sp. PC39. The sequence continues at coordinate 44,318 of NZ_APNM01000006.1, forward strand.
GATGGCGGTGTCACCGATGAACACCTCCATCTCGCTCTGCAGCCGCGCCTGGGCCGCCACGACATCGTGCCGGTCGTAGTTCAGGTTGCCGTCATCCATGTTGGCGCCCAGGAAAGCGCCCGGGGCATCCACCAGGTTTTGGTTCGGCTGGGGATCGCCGTTGAACGACACGCAGTCGTCCGGACACAGGTCCGGATTCACGTTCAGCTTGCCGACCAGGCTGTCGTCGCGCGCCTCCATGCGCCAGGTGCCGCCGACCACGAACTGGTTGTCGAAGACGAACTCGGCACCCCACAGGTCGAAACTGATCGCGTGCGCACCGCCCGCCGCGAACGCCTGCAATACGCCGGCGGCCAGCGTCATCCTCCCGATTCCGCGCATTTCCTTCTCCCCCGATTGGCCCTGGGGCAATCGCATTTCTACATTTGGAACCGTACCATCAGACGATGGCGTGGTATTTTGAATCCGACAAATAGGAAAGATCGCTTTTAATAAGCTAGTATATTCTAGTAGTATCGACAACCTCATAACCGAGGCACGCCCCTACGAAGGGCGGACCGGCACGCTTTTTTGGGAGGAGAAAGCACGCCATGCGCACCCTGTACCGACTCTCCGGGGCCCTGTTGCTCTGCGGCGCGGCGACGCCCCTGCTCGCCGGCGTCAGTTCCGAGGAGGCCGCCAAGCTCGGCGACGAGCTCACCCCCGTCGGCGCCAACCCGGCGCCGAACGAGGACGGCAGCATCCCGGCCTGGCAGGGTGAATCCCTGTTCACCGACGCCCAGAAGAACTACGATCCCGAGGATCTGGAAAAGCTACGCAAGGAAGCGCTGGCATGGCAGGAAGCCCATCCCGACCTGGATCCGGTCGAGAACCGCGCCGATCTGGACAAGCTGATCGAGGACAGCCCGCGCGTGGGCGACCTCATCCGCCAGATCGGCCGCGAGAAGACCGAGCCGCTGTTCACCATCACCGCGGACAATTACCGGGAGTACGCCGACAAGCTCACCGAGGGCCACAAGGCGCTGTTCGAGCTGTACCCGGACACCTACGAGATGACCGTCTACCCGTCGGTGCGCGGCGCCTACTATCCGGACGAGATCCTGGCGGCGACCCGCAAGAACGCCACCCGTGCCGAGCTGGAGGGCACGGACGGCGTCAGCGGCGCCAAGCTCGGCTTCCCCTACCCGATCCCCAAGAACGGCGCCCAGGTGATCTGGAACCACAAGCTCAAGTACCGCGGTTCCGCCGTCAAGCGCTACAACGACCAGGTGATCGTGGAGGCCAACGGCGATTACGAGATCACCAAGCTGGTCGAGGACGTCAGCTTCGAGTACGCGAACCTCAACAAGACGGCCGAGGAGCGCGACGACGACGTCCTGGCCTACTACCTCCAGGAGACCACCTACCCGCGCCGCGTGGCCGGGCAGTTCACCCTGGTCCACGAGATCTTCGGCAAGGACACGTCGGGCCGCAACGCCTGGATCTACAACCCCGGCCTGGGCCGGGTGAACCGGGCGCCGGACGTCGGCTACGACAACCCGTCGATCGGTTCCGACGGCATGCAGTTCAACGATCAGGTCGACATGTTCAACGGGTCGCTGAACCGCTACAACTGGAAGCTGGTCGGCAAGAAGGAGATGTACATCCCGTACAACTCCTACATGATGAACAACCCGCTGGCGCAGTACGAGGAGATCGTCGGCAAGGGCCACATCAATCCCGCCCTGCCGCGCTACGAGCTGCACCGCGTCTGGGTCGTGGAGGCGACGCTCAAGGAGGACACGCGCCACCAGTTCGGCAAGCGCGTGTTCTATCTGGACGAGGACTCCTGGTCGATCGTCGCCGTGGACAACTACGACAACCGCGGCAAGCTGTGGCGGTTCCAGGAAGGGCACCTGGTGACCTTCCCGTTCATCCCGACCACGACCGCCAGTCCGGAAGCCATCTACGACCTGCAGAGCGGCCGCTACATGCTGACGGCGCTCACCAACGAGGGCGAGATCTCGGATTTCCGGATCACCTACGACGAAGGCTACTTCACCCCGTCGCGCCTGTCGCGGCGGGCCCGGTAGCCGTAACGCCGGGCGCCGCCGGCCGGCGGCGCCCGGCGGAGTACAACCCGCCGGCGCGGATCGGGCCGCGGCGCCGGACCGGGGTGCACATGGACGCTGTGCCCGCCAACGCAACGGACGCGTACCCCGCGGGGCGCGTCCCCGGGTAGAGGAGAACCGATGAGCGCAACCGCACGCATCCTCCGGGTTGTCGAGCCGCTGATCTTCGGCCGCCGCTGGATCACGCTCGCCATCCTGCTGGGAATCACCGCCTTCCTGGGCTACCAGGCCATCCAGCTCAAGCCGAACGCCGGCTGGCTGAAGATGGTGCCCAAGGAACACCCGTACATGCAGACCTTCCTGGAGTACTACGACGACTTCGGGGGGGCCAACACCATCCTGGTGGCGCTGAAGAACCACGACGGCGACATCTACCAGCCGGACTTCATGGAGAAGCTCCGCCAGCTAACCGACGATGTGTTCTTCATCCCCGGCGTCGACCGGGCGCGCGTCAACAGCATCTTCACGCCCAACATCATCTACGTGGAGGTCACGCCCACGGGCCTGTCCGGTTCCACCGTGGTGCCCGGCGACTACGCCCCCACGCCGGAGATGATGAAGACGCTGCGCAGCAACGTCTCCAAGGCCAACGTGGTCGGGCGGCTGGTCTCCGAGGACCACACCGCGGCCATGGTGGTCGCCGAGCTCATCGACCGCGATCCCCAGACCGGCAAGCCCCTGGACTACACCGAAGTCGGCGACAAGCTGGAGGAGATCCGGGCCAAGTACGAGACCGGCGACACCACCGTCCACATCATCGGCTTCGCCAAGGTCGTGGACGACATGACCGACGCCTCCACGCAGGTGGTCGGATTCTTCGCGCTGACGCTGGTGCTCACCGGCATCCTGCTGTGGCTGTACACCGGCTCGTTCATGCTCGGCCTGCTGCCGCTGCTGTGCTCGATCGCCGCGGTCATCTGGGAGCTCGGCCTGTTGCACCTGGCCGGCTTCGGTCTCGATCCGTTCGCCATCCTGGTGCCGTTCCTGATCCTGGCGGTATCCGTCTCCCACGGCGTGCAGTACGTCAACGGCTGGGCGGCCGAGGTCGCCGACGACGATCGCGCGCCGTTCGGCGCCTCGCTGGCCACATTCCGGCGCCTGGCGATCCCGGGCACGGTGGCCCTGATCACCGACGTCGCCGGTTTCGCCACCATCTACATGATCAACATCGACGTCATCCGCGAGATGTCGCTGAACGCGGCCTTCGGCATGGCCTCGATCATCATCACCAACAAGGCGCTGATGCCGGTGCTGCTGACCCTGGTCCGGGTCCGCGACCGCGAGACCTTCAAGCGCCGCCAGCTCAAGCGCGAGGCCATGGGCGACGCCCTCTGGCGCTTCATCGCCCGTCACTTCACCAGCACCAAGCCGGCGGTGGCGACCCTGCTGATCTGCGGCGTGGCCCTCGGCTGGGCGATCTGGAAATACGACGACCTCACCGTCGGCTCGGCCCAGGAGGGCGTGCCCGAATTGCGGCCGGACTCGCGCTTCAACCGCGACGCCCGCCTGATCGGCAATCACTTCTCGCTGGGCGTCGACCAGTTCAAGGTGATCCTGGAGACGGTGCCCAACGGCTGCGTCGACTACGAGGTGATGGCGGCGATGGACCGCTTCGCCTGGCACATGAAGAACGAGCCGGGCGTGCGCGAGACCATGTCCCTGCTCACATTGGCGCAACTGGCCTACGCCGGCCTCAGCGAGGGCCGTCTCAACGCCTTCGTGGTACCGCGCAACCAGTACGCCCTGGCGCAGTCCACGGCCCTGGTGCCGACCACCACCGGCCTGCTCAACGACGACTGCAGCGCCATGGTGATCAACTCCTTCACCACCGATCACAAGGCCAGCACCATCCGCAACCTGGTCAACAAGGTGAAGGACTACCGGAAGAACGAGCTCGAGGCCGAGGACGTCCATCTCGCGCTCGCCTCCGGCAACGTCGGCGTGATGGCCGCCACCAACGAGGTGGTCAAGGACAAGGAGATCGAGATCGTCTTCTGGGTATACGTGGTCGTACTCACCTTCCTGTGGCTGTCCTTCCGCACCCTCTCCGGCGTGGTCTGCGTGGCCCTGCCGCTGTCCCTGGTCTCGATCTGCGCCTACGGCGTGATGGCGAGCCTGGGCATCGGCATGAAGGTCGCCACCCTGCCGGTGATCGCCCTGGCGGTGGGCATCGGCGTGGACTACGGCATCTACATCTACTCGGTGCTGGCGTCCGGGCTGCGCAACGGCCTGTCCCTCGAGGAGGCCTACTACCGCACCCTGCACAAGACCGGCAAGGCGGTGGTGTTCACCGGCATCGCCCTGGGCCTTGGCGTGGCCACCTGGCTGTTCTCGGACCTGCAGTTCCAGGCCGACATGGGCCTGATGCTGGTGTTCATGTTCACCGCCAACATGTTCGGCGCCATTCTCGTGCTGCCGGCCCTGGCCCGGTTCTTCGCGCACGAGGAACGCAAGCACGCCGGCAAGGACCTGAGCGGCGGCGCCGAATTCGCCACGGACGAGGCAGGCCGATGACTCGTCGGCAACAGCACAAGGAGACAAACGTGACGATGCGACACAATCGGATCGCGGACCGGGCGCTGCGCGCGCTCGGTGCCGCGGCACTCCTGCTCGCGGCGGGGACGGCGGCGGCCGCGGACATCCGCGGGCCGCGCGAGCCCGACCCCTCGGAGATCATGCCGCTGGCGGACAAGTCCCTGCTCCTGAAGGTCGCGGCGGCCGACGGCCGGCTCGTGATCGTCGGCGAGCGCGGGCATGTCCTGCTCTCCGATGACGGCCGCGACTGGCGCCAGGTCAAGGCGCCCGTGCGGGCCATGCTCAACCAGGTGCATTTCCTGGACGACACCCATGGCTGGGCCGTGGGCCACGACGGCAGCGTCCTGGCCACCGACGACGGCGGCGAGAGCTGGACCCTGCAGTTCTTCGACTCCGGCTGGGCCAAGGCCTTCTACGATGTGCACTTCTTCGACCGCGAGCACGGCATGGCGGTCGGCGGCAACGGCCGCATGCTGGTCACCGACGACGGCGGCGAAACCTGGCGCGACCGCAAGCCCGAGGTCTTCGCCATCGCCCACAACATCAACGATGTCGAAACCCTGGCCGACGGCACCCTGGTGGCGGTCGGCGAGCGCGGCCTGCTGGCCCGCTCGGACGACCGGGGCGAAACCTGGGAGATGATCAAGACACCCTATATCGGCTCCTATTTCGGGGTCCTGCCGCATGGCGAGTCGGGCATGGTGATCTACGGCCTCCAGGGCCGGGCCTACATCGCCGACGACGTGCATACCCTGCCGACCCAGGACCCCACCACTTACGACCCCTTCACCGCCTCCGGCGTCGAGGACCCGGAGGAACTCGCCGACATGGGCTGGCAACGGATGAGCGGCCCCAGCGAGGAAAGCTTCTTCGGGGGCACGTTGCTCGACGCGGACACGGCGGTGTTCGTCGGCGTGGACGGGGTGGTCTTCCGCGGCGACCTGGACGAGGCCACCCTGACGTCGCTGGACAGCCCCACCGGCAACCCGTTGTCGGGCGTGATCGCCCACGACGACGAGCTGATCCTGGTCGGGCGCGGCGGCATCTACCACATGCCGCGTCCCGATTGACCCTCGCGACCCCGGCGGCACCGGCCGCCGGGGCTTTCCGTCAATAATCCACGGATTACACGGATTTCGCAGAGCGAAGAAGCGTGCATCTGCGTCATCCGTGAAATCCGTGGATTTCTTGTTTCTCTACCAGGTAAGCGACAGGTTCCAATTCACGCGGCTGTCGCCGCCGGCGTCGCCCGCGGCGACCTGGGTCCACTCCCAGGACGCGCCCATCGCGGCCTCGGCCGCCCGGGGCCACACCGCGGTCAGCCAGCGGTCGAAATCCAGGCCCAGTGACAGCCGCTCGCTGCCGACCGGAGCGGCCACGGGCACGAACCACAGCGGATCCTTGGCGTGCGCCCAGCGGGCGGTGACGGACAGGTCGTCCAGCCGGCGCCGCAGGGCGACATCGGCGGTCCAGCGCGTATCCACGTCGCCGGCAAGCGGCTCGCCGATACGGCGCAGACCCAACTCGGCCCGCGCCTGCCAGCCGCCGACGAGCCGACTGTGGCTCAGACCCAACTCGTAGTCGGCACCGGCATCGGACGCGGAACCGGCCGGGCGCCGTGTGGCGACACGGCGCAGGCGCAGCGCGTTGCCCGTACGCTCGCCCCAGCGCCAGGCCGCGCCCCAGCTCTCCATCGACCAGCCGGCCGCCACCCGGCCGGGCGCGGTCACCCGGCACTGCCGGCCGCTGACGTTCAGCGATGGCGTCCCGACAGGGTCCAGGAATTCCGCCGGCAGGCTCAAGCTGCCGTCGAAGGTGCAGTCCAACGGCCCGGACACCGTCTCCCGGGGCAGCGACCAGCGCAGATCCAGGCCGATCGGACCCGGCCGCCACCGCAGGCCGGCCGCGGTCGAGCGTGAACGCCGGCGGCCGTCGCCGGTGAGCAGCGATTCCTGCCCGCTCTCGACATCCAGGCGCAGCGGCGCGCTCAGCGGCGTGGGCAGGGCCGCGGTCAACTGCTGGCTCAGGGAATGGCCGCCGAACTCCGTCGGCGCGCTGCGCAGCGACTCGCCGCCCGTGCGCATGCTGCGCAGGATATCGCCCGGCACCAGGGCGTAGCGGGCGCCGTAGTCCAGCCAGTCGCCGGCATCGCCGGCCCGCAGGCTGCTCCGGAACAGCGCCTCGTCGCCGCCCGCGGACAACGGCATCGCCGCGTCCACGTCCACCTCCGAGCGGACCGGCGGCATCTGCCAGTCCCCGACCGGCGCCTCCCGGCGGTCGACCGACGCGCAGGCGGACAACAAAAGGGCCAGGACGGCCGACATGGCGACCGGTGTCTTCAACGGCATCTCCCGGAAGGCCCGGAGGGCTCGAAAAACAAGACTCGTCCTTGACGACAGGCGCCCGCCCGGAAAGTTCACGGGCGAGGATTCCAATGAGGTAATCGGCGAAAACGCCCGCGCCTTGAGAGCCCGTTAATCTACTTCAGCTCGGAGGAACTCTTCCCCAGCAACCGCCGCGCCACGATCAGGAGCTGGATCTGCTGGGTGCCCTCGAAGATGTCCAGGATCTTGGCGTCGCGGGCCCATTTCTCCAGCAGGGAGGTCTCGGCGTAGGCGCTCGGGCCGATCAGCTCGACGCAGCCGAGGGTGACATCGGTGCCCATGCGGCCGGCCTTGGCCTTGGCCATGGAGGCCTCCAGCGAGTTGGAGCGGCCGTTGTCGGCCATCCAGGCGGCCTGGAGCGTGAGCAGGCGAGCCGATTCCCAGTCGGCCTCCATGTCCAGGAAGGCCGCCGCGGCCGCGGAGCGGGCGGCGGCGGGGCGGTCGTGATCGATCTCGATGCCCGCCCGCGCCAGCAGGTTCCGGGTCTCGTCCAGCGCCGCCCGCGCCAGGCCGATGGCCATGGCGGCCACGATCGGGCGGGTGTTGTCGAAAGTCTTCATCGCGCCCGCGAAGCTGCGCTGCGTGTCGATCTCCGGGCTGCCCAGGAGGTTTGCCTTCGGCACCCGGCAGTCGGTCAGCCGCAGGGTAGCGGTGTCGGAGGCGCGGATACCCAGCTTGTGGTCGAGCCGGACCACCTCCAGGCCGGGGGTGTCCTTGGGGACCAGGAAGGACTTGATCGCGGCGCGGCCCGCGGACGGATCCAGGGTCGCCCAAACCACCACCGTGTCGGCGCGGCCGCCGGCGGTGACGTAGATCTTCTCGCCGTTGAGCACATAGTCGTCGCCGTCGGCCACCGCGCGGGTGCGGATCGCCGCCGAGTCCGAGCCGGCGCCGGGCTCGGTGATCGCCATCGCCGCCCAGCAGCCCTTGAAGCGCTCGGCCTGCTCCTCGTCGGCGACGGCGGCGATGGCGGCATTGCCCAGGCCCTGGCGGGGCAGGGACAGGGCCAGTCCGACGTCGCCCCAGCAGAGTTCGATCATGCCCAGCACCGCGGCCAGGTTGCGACCGTTGCGCACGCCCTCGCCGCCGCTGTCGTCCTGGGACAGGGCGCCGGCCCCGGTCGCCTGCTCGCCGCCGGCATTCATGCCGTCCATCAGGGCCGCCAGCGTGTCGAGCTCGCTCGGATAGGCGTGCTCGGCGCGATCGTACTTGCGCGAGATCGGCCGGAACATCTCGCGCGCGACCTGGTTCGCCTGCCGGACCAGCCCGCGGTACCGCTTGGGTGTCTCAAGATTGATCATGGCTTGTCTTCCGTTATTCGGCTAACCACTAACCACAGAGACACAGAGATCACAGAGGGAAGAAAGAGGTTTGGCAAAGAACCACGAGGCGCATGCGTCTTACACATCGGACTTGTGCTCTTTAGTTCTTTTCAACATTCAATGCTTTGTGTCCTCTGTGTCTCTGTGGTTAGCAAAAATCAAATCATCACCCCGCCTTCCATGACCCCGGCGCCGCGCAGGTCGCGGTACCAGCGTTCCACGGGGTGTTCCTTGACGAAGCCGTGGCCGCCCAGGATCTGGACGCCGCGGCTACCGATGCCGGCGCCGTGGCGGGCGACCAGCCGTTGCACCAGGGCCGCCTCGCGGGCGAAGTCGCGGCCGGCGGCGGCGCGCGCCGCCGCGCGCCAGACCGCCAGTCGCAGGCCGTTCAGCTCGATGGCGATGTCCGAGATCATGAAGGCCACGCCCTGGCGGTGGCTGATGGGCTCGCCGAAGGCCTGACGCTCGTTGGCGTAGGGACCGACATAGTCCAGTACCGCCTGGGCCGTGCCCGTGGCCAGGGCGCCCCAGGCCAGCCGCGAGAGCGCGATCAGCGCGGCATAGTCGCAGCCGGCCTCGCCGCCGAGCCGGGCCGTGGCCGGTAGCCGCGCCTTTTTCAGCGACAGCCGGCCGGTGCCGGCCGCCCGCAGCCCCATGCCGGGGTCCGGTTCCACCGTCAGTCCTCGGGTGTCGCGCTCAACCACGAACACCCCGGGCGCGCCGTCCGGCCCGCGCGCGGCCACCAGGAAGAACTCGGCGTCCGCCGCGCGCGGCACCAGGCACTTGGTGCCGTCCAGGACGTAGCCGCCGCCCTTCACCTCGGCCGCGGTGTCGAGCCGGAGCGGGTCGAACAGCGGCCGCGGCTCGGTCACGGCCAGCGCGGCCGCCGGGGGCTCGTCGCCGGCGAACGGCGCCAGGTAGGCCGCCTGCTGGTCCGGGTCGCCCCAGCGCAGCAGGGCGTTGGCCGCGCCCACCGGCGCCAAGCAGGCCAGCGCCAGGCCCATGTCGCCGCGGGCCAGGGCCTCCGCGATCAGGGCGCCGGTGACCGGCGAGTGCTCGCCGCCGGCGCCGTCCAGTTCCTCGGGCACCGACAGGGCGGCGAGACCGAGGGCCGCGGCCTCGGACAACAGCTCGGGCGGCGCGGCACAGGCCCCGTCGGCGGCGGCCGCCGCGGGCCCCAGCCGCTCGTCGGCGAACCGGGCCGCGGCGTCGCGCAGCATGGCCTGGTCGTCGTCGGGCGTGAGATCGAATAGGTCACCGGCGGTCGACGCCGGCGGCCGGCCGGGCGACCCCAGACGCCGCACCGCCTTGAACGCACGGTTGCCGGCCGTGGCCGCGGCGAAGCCGCCGCGGCTGCCCTGGAAGACCAGGCGCTGCATGGCGTCGCGCAGCCCCCACCGGTCCAGCAGCGGGCTGCCGCCCAGCCGCCGCAGGGCGGCGATACCGAGTCCCATCGGATTGCGTGCCATCGCGTGTTCCCCCTCCGGTGTTCGCCCGGCTAGCGGCACTGCCAGGCGATGGTTGTCAAAAGCTCGCCGAGCGCCACCAGATGCCCGCCGAGCAGGGCCTTGCCCGTGACCAGCAGGGACGCCGCCAGCCGCCGCGACGGATCGGCCCAGCCGAGGATGTTCATGAAGCCGAGGTGGCCATAGGCCCGGGCGCTCAGCGGCCCGTAGAGGCCGAACGGGTTGGCGCCGAGCATCAACCCCTCGGAGTAGCGCATCGGGATCATCAGCGTGTGGTCGAAACGCAGCCGCACCGCGGGCTTCACCGCCCGGCGCACGGTCGCCGGCGACAGCACCTGGCGGCCCTCGTATTCCCCCTCGTCCAGGAGCATCTGGTAGAAGCGGGACAGCTCCTCGGCGGTGGCGTACAGGTTCCCGGCCGGCACCACCGCGCGCATGAAGGCGTCGTGGTTGGAGATGTCGACCACCTCCTCGAAGGGCGCGCCCAGGGCCCGCTTGACCGCCAGGGTCAGCGGGAAGCGCACCGGCTGGCCGGCGGTGTAATTGCGCGCCACCGCGTCGCGCTCGCCCTCGGGCAGGCCGAAGGTGAAATGGCGCATGCCCAGCGGCCGCCGCAGACGGCTGTCCAGATAATCGGTGAATTCGCCGCCGGTCACGCGCCGGATCACCTCGGCCAGGACGAAGCCGCCGGTGATCGCGTGGTAGGCCATGCGCGGGGCCCGCCGGTGCGTGGGCGGCGCCCCGCAGATCAGCTCGATGCAACGGTCCCAGTCCAGGAGGGTCTCGGTCGGCGCATCGTCGTCGGGCGCCTGGAACAGCGGGAAACCGCCCCGGTGCGACAGGACTTCGGCGATGGTGGTCCGGGCCTTGCCGCGGCCGGCGAACTCGGGCAGGTACCGCGCCACGGGCGCGTCCAGATCGATGCCGCCCTCCTCGGCCAGCTTGTGGACGAGGATCGCGGTGACCGCCTTGGAGGCCGAGAACAGACAGACGGGTGTGTCCGGCGTCATCAACACCCGTTCAGCGTCGTGCGGGTCGTCGGGACCGTTGCCGCGGGCGTGTCCCAGGGTCCGGTCCAGCACCGTCACACCGTCGCGGCGCAGGCAGAAGGCGATACCGGGATAGGCACCGCTACGGTAGAGGTCCTCGACCGCCCGCCAGACGGCGTCCACGGCACGCGGCGTCAGATCCGTCGCGCCCGGCGCGGCCTCGCCGGGCGCGATCGCCGTGACCGGCGCCAACGACGCCGGCACGTCGACCAGACGGGCACCGAAACGGCCGACGCGACTCATGGCATCGGGCGCGTCAGGACGCCTTGCGCAGCGTGCCGTTGCGCCGCTCCTCGGCGCGCGCCTCCTCGGACAACGGGTTCACCAGGTACTCGTGGCTGAAGTCGTCGGTGAGGATGGCATCGTAGCGCAGCGGGTCGTACTCGGCGATGCCGCGCGCCTGGGCCTCGTCGATCACGCCGGCGCGCACCGCCGCCGCGAGCTGTTCCTCCAGGGTCTCGCCGGCGATGTCGCCCTTCTTGAGCGCCTTGAGGAAGTCCTCGTAGTAGGGCTCGACCTCGCGCAGCTTCTCGTAGGCGCGCAGGATGCGGCCGGTGGGATCGTCCTCGCCCTCGCCCACGTAGACGTCGTAGCGCAGGCGGCCGGTGAACTCGCCCTGCGGGTCGGCGTCCAGCATGAGATCGCAGACGCGGGCGTTGAGGCTGTCGGCCGGGCCGTCGAACTTGCGGCCGCGCGGCAGCGTCACCAGCCGCAGCAGGGGCCGCACCGCCTTGACCGGGAAGTTGCGCGCGACCTCGTAGAGGGCCTTCTCGATCTCGGCCAGATGGTGTTGCATCGCCCAGTGGGCGTGGACCGCGTCGGCCTCGCCGCGGGCCTGCTCGTGGTGGTACTTGAGCACCGCCGAGGCCATGTACAGGTGCGACAGCACGTCGCCCAGGCGCGCGGAGATGCGCTCGCGCAGCTTGAGCTCGCCGCCGAGCACGCCCATGGCCACGTCCGAGGCGAACGCCAGCGCCGCCGAGAATCGTTCCAGGTGGCGGTAGTAGCCGGCCATCTCGCCGCTCACCGGCGTGCGCGCGAGGCGCCCCTGGGTCAGGCCCAGAGTCAGGGCCCGCACGCCGCGGTTCACGGCGAAGCCGATATGGGCGAACACCAGCCGGTCGAACTCGGCCAGGCCGGCGTCGAAATCGGGGTTCTTGGCCGCCTCCATCTCCGGATAGACGTAGGGATGGCAGCGGATCGCGCCCTGCCCGAAGACCATCAGGTTCCGGGTCATGATGTTGGCGCCCTCGACCGTGATCGCCACCGGCAGGGCCTGGTAGGCGGCGGCCAGGTAGTTGCGCGGCCCCATGATGATGGTGCGGCCGCTGTGGATGTCCATGGAGTCGAGGATGCACTGCCGCATCATCTCGGTCATGTGGTACTTCATCATCGCCGTGACCACGCTGGGCGTGCAGTGGTCGACGGCGGAGGCGGTCAGGTTGCGGGTCGCCTCCAGGATGTAGGCGTAGCCGCCGATCCGGCCCAGCGCTTCCTGCACGCCCTCGAACTTACCGATGGGCACGCCGAACTGGCGCCGGATGCGGGCGTAGGCGGCGGTGACGCCGTACATGCCCTTGCCGGTGGCGGTGGACAGGGCCGGCAGCGAGATGCCGCGCCCTGCGGACAGGCACTCGACCAGCATGCGCCAGCCGTTGCCGGCCTGCTCGGGGCCGCCGATGATGGCGTCGAGCGGCACGAACACGTCCTCGCCCTTGACCGGACCGTTCATGAACACCGCGCCCGGGAAATGGCGGCGGCCGTTCTCGACGCCCTCGGTGTCGGCGGACACCAGGGCGCAGGTGATGCCGTAGTCGACCTTCTCAGGATCGCCCAGCAGGCCGTCCGGATCCTTGAGCTTGAACGCGAGCCCGATCAGGGTCGCCACCGGCGCCAGGGTGATGTAGCGCTTGGAGAAGTTCAGGCGGATGCCGACGATCTCCTCGCCGTCCACGCGGCGCTTCTCGACGATGCCGGTATCCGGCATGGCGGTGGCGTCGGACCCCACCTCGGGACCGGTGAGCGCGAAACAGGGGATTTCCTTGCCGGAGATCAGGCCCGGCAGCCACTGCTTCTGCTGTTCCTCGGTGCCGTAGTGCACCAGCAGCTCGCCGGGGCCGAGGGAGTTCGGGACCATCACGGTCACCGCCGCGGTCAGCGAGCGGGTCGCGATCTTGGCCACCACGCAGGACTGAGCGTAGGCCGAGAACCCGAGGCCGCCGTGCGACTTCGGGATCAGCATCGCGAAGAAGCCCTTGTCCCGGATGTACTGCCAGACCTCGGGCGGCAGGTCCTTGAGCTCGAAGTTGATCTGCCAATCGTCGAGCATCGCGCAGAGCTGCTCGGTCTCCTCGTTCAGGAACCGGCGCTCCTCGTCGTTGAGCTCGGTCATCTCAAAGTCGAGCAACTGGCGCCAGGCCGGGCGGCCGCGGAACATCTCGGCCTCCCACCAGACCTGGCCCGCCTCCAGCGCCTCGCGCTCGGTGCGGTTCATGTCCGGCAGCACGCGCCGGAACAGCTTGTAGATCGGCTGCGTGACCACGGCCCGCCGCAGCGGCACGAGGTTGAACAGCAGCGCCGGCGGCAGGAACAGCGCGCTCGCCACGGCCAGGCCGACGGGACCGAGGGCGCCGCCCGCGAACAGGCCGAGCAGCACCGCGGCGGTCACGGCGGTGAAACCGATCAGGCCGACGCCGCGATACAGCAGCGTCCAGTACAGGGCGGCGATAAGCAGGGTCACGGCTAATGCAATCATGGCGAACTCTCTCCGACCGGCGGGCTCCCGCCCGGCCGAACAAACGGTCATTCCGAAAATATTGGTTTTAGGAATTTACTGCGACGCATCATCGGTGTCAATGATTTGACAACGTGCGTTTCCTTATTCCCTCATGACCCCGTCAACGAAGGATCAGCGGCTTTTCTAAAACGAACGGTTTATTGTTTGAAAAGCGCTCCTGGAGTAAGGTTGTCGGACCATGAACAAACCTCTTCGCAGCCGACGCCGCTATCGCGGGCGTACCCCGGAGCAGCTCGCCGCGGAACGGCGGGACAGGCTGCTCAAGGCCGCCCTCGCCCTGTTCGCCGAGCGCGGCTACACCGGCACGCCCATCGAGACCCTGTGCGCCACGGCGCGCGTGGCCACGCGCCATTTCTACGAGCAGTTCGACGGTCGCGAGGCGGTCCTCAAGGCGCTGTTCGACGACATCTTCGAGCACGCCAGCCGCGAGATATCCGCCGCCCTCGCCGACGACAGCGAGGACCTGGACGCGCGCGTGGGCAACGCCATCCGCGCGGCCATGCAGTACCTGCTGGAGGATCCCCGCCGGGCGCGGGTGTTCTGCCTGGAGAGCATCGGCGTCTCGCGCGAGATGGAGGCCCACCGGCGCGCGCGGGTACGCGACATCGCCGGCCTGGTGCATCGCTACGCCGACGCCCTGCAGGCTTCCGGCATGCTGCCCGAGCGCGACTACACCCTGCCTTCGGTGGCGCTGATCGGCGCGGTGTTCGAGATGATGGAGGAGTGGCTGACCACGGATACCGGTCTCGACGCCGACGGCCTCGCCCGCGAGGCGGTGCTGATCTTCCGCGCCATGATCATCGGCGCCCGGTTCTACGAGGACGAGCGCCCGCCCAAGGTCGAGGCCTAGGCCGCGTTCCTTACAGCCGGGCCTTCCCCGCGTCCAGCTTCTTCCGCTGCGCCCCGGTCAGCTCGGCGTAGGCCTCGCCGTCCGGCCAGAGGGCGTACACCGGCGAGCCGTCCTCCGGACTGTACCCCTCGCGCTTGAGTTCCACCTTGCGGTACTTGAAGGTGCCGGTCATGGCCTGCTCCGGCCGCGGCCGCAGGAACACCGGCACCGCGTAGGCGGGCAGGCGCTCGCGCAGATGCCGGGCGAGGTCCGCCATGTCCAGGTCCGCCAGCGATCCGGCGGGCGTGATCGCCGCCATGCCGGCCCGGCCGTCGGTGCCCGGTACCTCGACCCCGTAGACCACGCTTTCCTCGATGCCGGGATGGGCGTTGAGCGCGTTCTCGACCTCGGTGGTGGCCACGTTCTCGCCCTTCCAGCGGAAGGTGTCGCCCAGGCGATCGACGAAGGCGATGTGCCGCCAGCCCTGGTCGCGGACGAGATCGCCGGTGTTGAACCAGGCGTCGCCGTCCTTGAAGACGTCGTGCAGGACCTTCTTCTCCGAGGCGTCGGCGTCGGTATAACCCTCGTACGGGGCGAAGTTGGTGATCTTGGTCAGCAGCAGGCCGACCCCGCCCGACTCGACCCGGCGCATCCGGCCCTTGGCGTCGCGCACCGGGGCCTCGGTGTCGGGATCGTATGCCACCACCGCGAACGGCAGCGGACAAAGCCCGGCCGTGCGGTCCAGGTTGAGCCCGTTGACGAAGACCAGGTTGCCCTCGCTGGCGCCGTAGAACTCGCAGATGTGATGGATGCCGAAGCGCTCCTTGAACTCGTCCCAGATATCCGGACGCAGCCCGTTGCCGACCACCACGCGCACCCGGTGCCGGCGCTCGGCCGGCTTCGACGGCGCCTGCAGCAGGTAGCGGCAGAGTTCGCCGATGTAGCAGAACGCCGTGGCGTCGTTGGCGACCACGTCGTCCCAGAAGCGGGAAACGCTGAACTTGCGCGCCAGCGCCAGGGTCGCCCCGGCGGCCAGGACGCCGCCCCAGGACACCGTCAGCGCGTTGTTGTGGTACAGCGGCAGGGCGCAGTAGAGCACGTCGTCGCCACGCAGGCGCATGCCGGCCAGGCCCATGCCGGCCCCGCCCCGCAGCCAGCGCACATGGCTCATGACCGACGCCTTGGGCAGGCCGGTGGTGCCGGAGGTGAAGATGTAGAAGCAGGCGTCGGACTTGGTCACGCGCGCCGTCTCGGACAGGTTGCCGGCGTTCAGGTCGCGGCTTTCGGCGTCGAGATCGCGATAACCGGCCGGCGCGGCGCCCTGGCCGCCGTCGGCCACGAACCAGACGCGCCCGTCCGCGGGGCCGGCGTCGCCGCGTACCTCCTCGAAGGCCTCGCGCAGTTCCGGCCCCACCAAGGCCGCGGCCGCGTCCACGGTCCGCAGACTGTGCGCCAGCGTCTCGCCGCGCTGCTTGGTGTTGCACATGGCCGCGACCGCGCCCAGCTTCACGATCGCGGTGACCGCGATCAGGGTCTCGGGGCGATTGTCCAGCAGTACCGCCACCGCGTCGCCGTGACCGACCCCGGCGTCGCGTAGCACCCGCGCATAGCGGTTGGCGGCGGCGTTGAATTCGGCGTAGGTGTACTCGCGCCCCTCGAAACGCAACGCCGGATGCTGCGGCCGCACGCCCGCGTGGTGCTCCACCAGGCACCCGATGGATACATGCTCGCGGAAACGAGACCAGGCCATCAGGCCGACCGCGCGGCCGACGCGGTCCAGGCCGCGCAGCCGGTCCGGGTCCGGCCGCACCATGTCCCAGAACGTGACGCGATCGGTGGCTTTCTCGCTCGCGGTGGCGGTCATTCGGTGTCTCCCTCTACCGGTTGATCGGTCGCCGCGCCCGGATGCGCGGCCTCCCACAGGGCCCGTCCGAAATCGGACAGGCCGACGGTGTAGCGCAGCAGGCGCGGCCAGAGCTTGAGACCCTCCTTGACCAGGCGCTGGGCGTCCCGGACGGCATCGTCCGTGGCCAGGATCTCGTAGGCGGTCTTCATGTCCGGGTCCTCGGGCCCCAGCTCCAGGAGGCCGAGGGCGCGCATCTGGGTCACCATCACCGGTACCCGGTCGCGCAGGGTCACGCCGGCGTCGCGCCCGAGCGTGGTGGCGTTGTGCAACACGATCTCGCGCAGCGGCCCCGCCGGCAGGCCGGCACCGACGTGGCACAGCGGCACGCGGCGGCCGTCGGCCAGCGCCGCCAGCATCTTCGCCTGGTCGGGCGAGAGCTGCGCCAGCACCGAGAGATAGTCCCGCTCGCGGGCCTGGGCCAGGGTCTCGTGATCCGCGTCGTGCAGCAGCCGGGCGAGCATCTCGGCCGGGCGCGGCCCGATGCCCTGGGACATCGAGCGGGTCTCGTCGGCCGTCTCCGCGAGCCCGTCGAGACGGTGCTTGAGCTCGGCCAGGGCCCAGGTCTCGGCGTCCTGCAGGCGGCGCACGGCGGCGCCGGCCACCGGCAGGTCCTCGGCCGCGGTCATCGCGCCGCGCAGCAGGCGGACGCCGAACGGCGTCGGCAGGCGCAGGCTCTTGCTCCGGCTGGTCTGGTCGGCCATATCCCCTTCCCGTATCCGTGCCGCGGCTCCGGCCGCGGGGCAACCATGCTAACCGAAGGCGCGGGCGAATTCCTCGCCGAACACGAACACGAGCTGGAACCAGCCCACCCCGAAGCCCAGGGCCGCGCCCACCGCGATCAGCAGCCACTCGTCCTCCTCGAACGCCGGCCGCAGCATGCGTTCGAAGCCGACGGGGTCGAGCCCCTGCAGGCGGCTGACCAGGGTCTCGCGGATACGCATCGCGTCCTCGGCGTAGTCGGTGACGTGTTGCAGGGCCTCCGGCATCTGGGTGAGCACGTGATCGACGGCCGAGGCCTTCATGCGCTCGTAGCTCTCGGTGCCCACGGTCCAGGCCACGAACGGCCGCGCCACGCTCGCGGACTCGTCCACCACCCGCTGGACATGCCGCTGCACCAGGGCGAACAGCTTGTCCGCATAGGGACCGCGCAGCACCGCCTCGAGGATGTTGGCCGGGGTGAGGATCTCGTCGGAGACCAGGTTGCCGTAGTCGTGCGCGACCTCGCTCTGGCGCTTGAAGAACAGCCCCTGGATCGCGACCGGCCCGAACTGCCAGGGACGCTTGGGATTGAAGATCATCTTCAGCGCCAGCCAGTTGGTGGCGTAGCCCACCAGCAGCCCGAACGCCGGCAGCAGCCACCAGACGGGGTAGAGCCACCAGACCGTCATCTGGACCAGGCCGAACAGGAACCCGAAGTACAGCCCGGAGCGGGCGATGAAGCGGAACTCGGTCTCGCCGGTCTCCAGGAAGATGCGGTTGAGCAGCGTCTTGTCCCGGACCAGGCTGGTGATCACCATGTCCTTGAGATCGAACATCTGGTGGATGTTCTCCCGGACCTCGTCCATGACCTCGGCGACCATCGCCGGCGCCTCCGCCTGCACCCGCCGGATCACCCGCTGGCGCAGCGCCGCCGGCAGGGAGTCCCACAAACGCGGCTGGTGCTCGCGCATGACCGCCTCGGTGATGTCGTGGACCATCTCGTTGAGCGGCCCCTCCAGCTCCTGGGCGATGCGGTCGGGATCGAGCCGGTCGAAGATCTCCTCCTGGGTGATCAGGCGGGTGGTGATGGTGTCGACGGCGACCCCGGCCATCTTGGCGCACTTGCGCGGCACCACGCCCTGCCATCCCAGCCAGGGCGGCTTGAGGCCCACGAACTCGACCGGATAGAACATCATCCGGATCGCGACCAGGTTGGTCACGTAGCCGACCACCGCGCTGATCACCGGCAGCGACAGGTACTTGAGGATTTCCGGGTCGATGTTCATTTCCGGTGATCGGTGATTCGTGATTGGTGATTGGTGACCGGCCCATTCACCGGCGAAGGCACCGATCGCGGGTCAGGCGCCCTCGCGCGCCTGCAGGAGTTGGTTGGCCCGCTCCAGCGTCTCGATCACGGCCACGGCGCTGGCGCCGTCGGACAGCGGCGCGCGGCGGTCCTCGATGCGGGCGAGGAAGTGCTCCATCTCCAGTTTGAGCGGCTGGCCGTGGCCGCGATGAACCACCTCGCTGCCCTCGTCGCGGTTGCGCAGGTCCTTGTCGATCCATTTGCGGTGCAGGGTCACCGACTGCGCCACCTCGTCGTAGACCAGCATGCCGGCGGAGCCGCGGATGATGGTGCGGCGGTTGGTCTCCGGCCACAGCCAGGAGACGTGCAGGTTGCCGCGCACGCCGTTGGGGAAGGCCAGATGCACGTGCACGTCGTCCTCGACGCCGAGTTGCAGCAGCCGGTGGCCGCTGGCGCGTATCTCCGACGGCCGGCTCTCGCCGGTCAGGTACAGCATCACCGCGATGTCGTGCACGCCGATGTCCCAGAGCACGTTCTCGGCGGAGCGCGCCCGGCCCAGGGTCAGCCGCTCGTGGCGGATGCCGTAGAGATCGCCCAGCTCGCCGGTCGACAGGTAGTCCTTGATCCAGGAGACCGCCGGCTGGTAGAGCAGCAGGTGACCGACCATCAGCACCCGCCCGCGCTCGGCGGCGAGCTCGGTCAGGGCCCGGGCCTGCTCGCTGCTGTGGGTCAGGGGCTTCTCGACATAGACGTCCTTGCCGGCCTTGAGCGCGGCCTCGGCCATCTCGTAGTGCAGCGGCGTGGGCGTGGCGATCGCCACGGCGGGGACGTCGGACGCCAGCATCCGCCGCCAGTCGGTGTAGGTCGCGGCCTCCGGGTACTCCGCCGCGAACACCACCAGCTTGTCCTCGTCGGGATCGCAGATCGCGCCCAGGGCATCCAGTTCCGCCAGGTTGCGGACGATGTTGCGCCCCCAGGCACCCGCGCCGATTACCGCGACTTTCATCTCTTATGCCGCCCTCGTGTCCGTCCGGGTCCGCCCTTCCCCCGTGCCGGGGCGCCGGACCGCGCCGCCGTCGGCCCGTCTCCGGACGTTGCTGCTTGTGGATACGCGCGCCGGGATTCCCGGACCCTATCATGCCGGGGCCGGCCGGCGCCGCGACAGTGTAGCGTACCCCGGCCGGTCAGGGCTTGAGGCGGTAGCCGGTACGGAAAATCCACCACACGGCGGTCAGGCACAGGGCCAGGAATACCCCGATCATGCCGGCGCTGACGGCCACGTGGACGTCGGCCACGCCGTAGAAGCTCCAGCGGAAACCGCTGACCAGGTAGACCACGGGATTGAACAGGGTGATGGTCTGCCAGACCGGCGGCAACATATCGATGGAGTAGAAGGTGCCGCCGAGGAAGGTCAACGGCGTCACCACCATCAGCGGCACGATCTGCAGCTTCTCGAAGCCGTCGGCCCAGATGCCGATGACGAACCCGAACAGGCTGAAGGTGAGCGCCGTCAGCACCAGGAAGCCCAGCATCCAGAACGGATGCTCGATGCCGTAGTCCACGAACAGCCGCGCGGTGGCCAGGATCAGCAGCCCCAGCAGCATCGACTTGGTGGCGGCGGCGCCGACGTAGCCGGCCACGATCTCGATGTAGGAGACCGGCGCCGACAGCACCTCGTAGATAGTGCCCGAGAACTTGGGCATGTAGATGCCGAAAGCGGCGTTGGAAATGCTCTCGTTGAGCAGCGACAGCATGATCAGGCCGGGGATGATGAAGGCGCCGTAGGCGACGCCGTCGATCTCGACCATGCGCGAGCCGATCGCGGAACCGAAGACCACGAAATACAACGAGGTCGATAGCACCGGCGAGGCCACGCTCTGCAGCAGGGTCCGGCCCGTACGCGCCATCTCGAAGCGGTAGATCGCCGCGATCGCCCGCCAGTTCACGAGCGCGCCCCCACCAGGTCCACGAAAATCTCCTCCAGGGTGCTCTCGCGGGAGCGCACGTCCTCGAACTCGATCCCGCGCTCGACCAGGCGGCGCATGAGATGCCCGATGCGCGGGCCGTCGTCGCCGGCGCCGTAGGTGTAGACGATCTCGCTGCCGTCGGCGGACAGTTCCAGCGGCTCGTCGGCGAGCTCGTCCGGCAACGCCGCCAGCGGCCGCTCCAGCCGCAGCCGCAACTGCTTCTTGCCGAGCTTGGCCATCAGGGCCGCCTTGTCCTCGACCAGGATCAGCTCGCCGTGGTCGATCACGCCCACGCGGTCCGCCATCTGCTCGGCCTCCTCGATGTAGTGGGTGGTCAGGATGATGGTCACGCCGTCCTCGCGCAGGCGGTGGATCATCCGCCACATGTCCCGGCGCAACTCGACGTCCACGCCCGCCGTGGGTTCGTCCAGGAACAGGATACGGGGCTCGTGCGACAGCGCCTTGGCGATCATCAGGCGGCGCTTCATCCCGCCCGACAGCGCCATGATGCGCGAGTCGCGCTTATCCCACAGCGACAGGTCGCGCAGCACCTTCTCCAGGTAGCCGGGGTCGGCGGGCTTGCCGAACAGACCCCGGCTGAACCGGACCGTGGCCCAGACCGTCTCGAAGGCGTCCGTGGCCAACTCCTGCGGCACCAGGCCGATCTTGGCGCGGGCGGCGCGGTAGTCCGCGACGATGTCGTGGCCGTCGGCGAGCACGCGCCCCTCGCTCGGGTTCACCAGGCCGCAGACGATGCTGATCAGGGTGGTCTTGCCGGCGCCGTTCGGTCCCAGCAGGGCGAATATCTCGCCGGCGCGGATATCGAGGTCGATACCCTTGAGCGCCCGGAAGCCGGATTCGTAGGTCTTGCCGAGCTGTCTGACCGAGATGATGGGCTGCATCCGTACTCCGGCGCCGGTTCCGCGGACGCCGATTCTATCGGATCGGCCGCCGTACGCGCGCGGCGGCCGCAGCACCCGGTTACCGGTAGGTGATCAGATCGGCGTGCTCGCCCTCGAAGTGGGCATGTTCGTTGACCGTGCTCAGGTAGCGGGCGCGCTCGCTGTAGATGATCTTGCTGATCCCGCAGTTGGTCAGGGTGTGGTTGATCCGGAAGGCGTTCTCGTCGGGGATGCCGAGCAGTTCCTGCACGATCGCCGCGATCGGTCCGCCGGAGGTGAACACCAGCGAGGTGCGGGAACGGCCCTGCTCGGCGATGACCTCGTCCAGCGCGGCCACGCTGCGGGCGCGGAAGTCGCCCCAGGATTCGCTGTAGCCGCCGTCCTCGCCGGACGCGATCCAGTGGTCGACGGCCTTGCCGAACAGATCCTGGAAGGCGCGGCGCGGATGGCCCGTGCGCTCCATGTCGGCCATGCGCCGCTCGATGTCCGCGTACTCGGGCTTGTACTGGACGATGATCTCCTCGTGGTCGAACTCGTTGAAGCCCGCCAACTCGGTAAGCGTCCGCCCCTCCAGGCCCATGCCCTCCAGGCAGGCCTCGGCGGTCTGCCGGTGACGCTTCATGGTGCCGGCATAAAGGCCGTCCACCCGCTCGATCCGCTTGCTCAGGGCAAGACCCAGAATGCCCGACTGCTCGCCGCCGTTGGCGGAGAGCCGGTCGTAATCGGATTCGCCGAACGACGCCTGGCCGTGGCGGATGAGGTAGACGGCTGCCATGGATGCTCCCGGAATCTTGGACGGAACCGCGCGCCGGCCGGACCGGCGCGCACAAGAACAATATTGTACGACAATCCGGGCGCGGCGGGGCGCTGCGCGGCCGGCGCCGTGCCGGTTCCAACGCCTGTTTGATCCACAGATTTCGCGGATTACACGGATTTATTTCTGTGTAATCCGTGAAATCTGTGGATTGCTTCTTCGTAGTGCCACAGGCGGCGCCGCTTCGAGTCCGATGGCTCGAGCGCCAAGGCGCTGCGCGTTCGGTGCCGTGCCAAATCAGGGCGCTTGTTTTTATCCGCAGATTACGCCGATTAACGCAGATTGGTTGGGGCGGCTCTTTAATCCGCGTCCATCGGCGTCATCTGCGGATTCTTTCTTCCGGAACCGCCCGCCAGGCTTGTCTTTGGCCTGGCGCGTCGGGCGCCGGGGCGCTGCGCGATTAACGCCGTGCTGGTTCAGACCTCTTGTTTTTTTATCCGCAGATGGACGCCGATTAACGCAGATTGTTTGGGGCAGCTCTTTAATCTGCGTCCATCGACGTAATCTGTGGATTGTTTCTTCCGGAACCGCCCGCCAGGCTTGTCTTTTGCCTGGCGCGTCGGGCGCCGGGGCGCTGCGCGATTAACGCCGTGCTGGTTCAGAACTCTTGTTTTTTATCCGCAGATGGACACCGATCAACGCAGATTGCGTGGGGCGGCTCTTTAATCTGCGTACATCGGCGTAATCTGCGGATTCTTTCTTCCGGGAAGCGCCTCGACAAACGGCCGGCAAGAAGATTAACCACAGAGGCGCACGGAGGGACACAGAGGGACATGACTGTCGGCCGCGGCAGCGGCTATCCGGGACCCGGGGAAACATTCGTCAAGCCAGGGATTGCCTGGAGACCGAGCCCGGCACGAGAGCCTGCCCCGGACACGCCCATCAAAAAACCTCCGTGCGCCTCAGTGCGCCTCTTTGGTTTCATGCCCCGCCAACCGAAGCCCGTAGGCCGGAACAAGCGAAGCGCGCCCGGCTATCGAGCGCGGCAGTCATGCGGAAGTCTCAGGGGGTCAGCAGGATCTTGCCGAAGAAGTCGCGGGACTCGGCCAGCCGGTGGGCGTCGGCGGCCTCGGCCAGGGGCATGCGGGTGTGGATCTGCGGCACCAGCTCGCCGGCCGCCACCAGGCGATAGACCTCGGCGATCTGCGCCTGGCCGGCGCCGTGGGTGCCGTGCAGCACGAGCTGGCGCCGGAACAGGTCGATGATGTCGATGGGCACGGTCTCGCCGGCGTGCGCCCCGCAGGTGGCGACCCGCCCGCCGGCCGCCAGCGCCGCGAGACTGGCCGTGAGGATGTCGCCGCCGACGTTCTCCACCACGGCATCCGCGCCGCGGCCGCCGGTGAGGTCGCGCACCGCCTGCGCCAGGTCCGCCTCGCGATAGTTGACCGTTTCGTGGGCACCGAGCGCCTGCGCCCGGCGCAGCTTGTCGTCGCTGCCCGCGCTGGCGATCACGCGCGCGCCGCAGAGCCGGGCGATCTGGATGGCGGCGGTGCCGATGCCGCCGCCGGCGGCGTTGACCAGCACGGTCTCGCCGGGCCGCACGCGGATCTGGTCCACCAGCATCTGCCAGGCGGTGCCCATGGTGACCTGGACCGCCGACGCCGCCTCGAACGACAGCCCGTCCGGCAGCGGCAGGCAGTTATGGGCGGCCACCTTCACGTATTCGGCATAGGTGCCCGGCGCGGTGACGCCGAGGATGCCGCCCACCGCGCACAGGTTGTCCTGGCCGCGCTGGCAATAGCACACGGTCTCGCCGCAGCGCCCGGCGCTGAGCGAGAACACCGGCGCCACCCGGTCGCCGGGCCGGAAGGCCCGCACCTCGCCGCCCACCGCCGCGATCTCCCCGGCGCCCTCCAGGCCCAGGGTGTGCGGCAGGGGCGTGGGGATGCCCGCCACCCCGGCCCGGATGTCGATGTCGAAATGGTTGAGGCCGACGGTATCCAGCCGGATCACCACCTCGTCCGGGCCCGGCTCGGGGTCCGGCAGGGTCTCGCACGACAGGCACTCGGGCCCGCCGTACTCGTGGAAGACGGCCGCGCGCATATCGCCTCCGGCTCAGCAGCAGCTACGCACGGCCATGTCGCGCCGGAATTCCGGCGGCCGCGGCGGCTCCAGGCCGGTCTCGGCCTTGCAGCGGGACCGCAGCTCTTCGATGGTGCCGCCGAAATTGAACAGCTCGATCTCGCCGCGGGCGTCGGCCATCTCCTTGCGCAGCTTGTCGGTGGCACCCTGGTCGATCGACAGGTCCTCGGCGAGCACCACGCCGTAGCGGCGGGCGCCGTCGCGCGTGACCAGGCCGCGGGCCACGTCCCGCGCCACGACGGCGGGATCGCGCTGCAGCGGATCGCCCCAGCCGCCGCCCCCCCAGGTGTTGAAGTGCAACACGTCACCGGCCTCGACGTGGATATGGTCCTGCTTGGATTGCAGGTATTCCACGCTGCCGTCGGCCCGCTCCAGGACCTTGGTGCTGCGGCCGCCCGGCTCGCCGCCCTTGACGCCCCAGGGATAGGTCAGCCAGCGGTCGTCGTGCACCGAGATCTCGCCCGGCACCAGGAAGCGGTAGGTCACGCGCAGGCCGTTGCCGCCGCGGTGCAGTCCCGCGCCGCCGCTGTCGGCGATGGTCTCGAAGGCTTCGATGCGCAGCGGGTAATGGCTCTCCAGGAACTCGTTGGGCACGTTGGTGAACGAGGGCCAGAGCGAATGGCCGTCGGGACCGTCCCCGGCCGGCCGGCCGGGGATGCCGCCGAAGCCGATCTGGTAGAGCTGGAACCACTCGCCCTTGTCGTCGTAGCCCGAGTACATGATGTGCGGGCTGTCGGAGAAGCCGGCGGCGTTGAGGAAGTCGGGGCTGCCCTGGCCGAACAGGCCGCCCATGACGTCGAAGATGCGGCCGAGGGCGTGGTTGCGGCAGGACAGCGCCGCCGGGGCCTGCGGCTTGAGCAGGCAGCCCTCGGGGATGCGCACTTCCATCAGGTCGTAGAAGCCGTCGTTGAACATGATCTGGGGGTCGAAGACCATGATCAGGAACACCCCCGCGAACATCTTGAACATCTCCTCGTTGAGGAGGAAGTTGATCGAGCCCGCGGACTGGGGATCGGTGCCGTCGAAGTCGAAGATCAGCTTGTCGCCCTCGCGCCACATCGAGCAGGCGATCTTGTACGGGCCCATGCCGCGGCCGTCGTCGCAGACATAGTCCTCGAAGCGCAGCGTCTGATCCGCCGGCAGGTTGTGGCGGATGAGGTGGTCCATGGCCTGGTAGTTGCGGTCCAGCAGGGCACGCATGCCGGCGATGAAGGTATCGGTGCCGAAGCGGTCGCAGATCTCGTTGCAGCGGCGCTCGGCGACACGGCAGGCGGCCACCAGCGACTTGAAGTCGCTCTTGTTCCACTGCGGCAGGCGGCAGTTGCGCAGGATCAGGTCCAGGATCTCCTCCTGCAGCTCGCCGCGCCGGTAGATCTTGACCGGCGGGATGATGATGCCCTCCTGGTAGATCTGGGAGGCGCCCACCGGCATGCTGCTGGGCACGCCGCCGCCGATGTCGGTCATGTGCCCGAACATGGAGGCCCAGCCGATCAGGCGGCCCTCGCGGAACATGGGCATGAGCACCAGCCAGTCGTTGGCGTGGCTGATGGCCCCGTTCACGCCGTAGGGGTCCGAGGTGAGGATGATGTCGCCCTCCTCGATGTCGCCCTCGTAGCCGGCCAGGAAGCCGTGGATGAAGGACCCGAACTGGCCGACCACCATCTTGCCCTGCTCGTTGGCGATCATGGGGAAGGTGTCGTGCTGCTCGCGGATGCCGGGCGACATCGCGGTCCGGAACAGCACCGTGTCCATCTCGAAGCGCGCGTTCTTGAGCGCGCTCTCGATGATGTCGAGGCTGATCGGGTCCAGGTCCACGCCCTGGAACGGCTGGTCGTTGGTCTCAATGATCTTGGCGGGCATATCACTGCTCTCCTGGTCTCGTTGCGTGCCGTCCGGCGAAGGCGCGGGACGACACTTCCATTCCTGTTAGCGCTGCATCACGTCGCGTGCGCGGACGTCATGCAGAGGTTTCACTCCCGTCCCCCGAACTGGCGCGCCCCGAACAGGGCCTCCCGCGCCTCCTCGGTGGGGTTGCCGATGACCTCGTCCTCCGCCAGCACGGCGGTGCCGCGACGCACGCCCTCGCGGGCGCCGACGGTCTCGTACCAGCGCTTGACGTTCGGGTACTCGTCGATATCGATCTCGTGCAGCCAGCGCACGCGGATCCAGGGCCAGGTGGCGATGTCCGCCACCGTGTAGGTCTCGCCGCCGAGATACTCGGATTCCGCCAGGCGGCGGTCCATCACGCCGTACAGGCGGTGGGTCTCCTTGGAATAGCGCTCGATGGCGTAGGGCACCTTCTCCGGGGCGTAGCCCAGGAAATGTCCGCACTGGCCGAACATCGGGCCGACCCCGGCCATCTGGAACATCAGCCACTGGATGGCGTCGTAGCCGGCCTCGGGCGCCTCCGGCAGGAACCGGCCGGTCTTCTCGGCCAGGTACAGCAGGATGGCGCCGGACTCGAACAGGCTGTACGGCCGGCCCTCCGGGCCCTCGTGATCGACGATCGCCGGCATCCGGTTGTTCGGGCTGATCTCGAGGAACGCGGGGTCGAACTGCTCGCCCTTGAGGATGTTCACCGGCTTCACGCGATAGGACAGCCCGGTCTCCTCCAGCATGATGGAGACCTTGTGCCCGTTGGGCGTCGGCCAGTAATAGAGATCGATCACGACGCCGCCCCGTCGCGCAGCGCCACCGCCTCGCGCACGTGGCGCTGGCAGTTGGCGGCGCTGTCGTCGCCCTCGAAGTCGACGTTCCAGTGGCTGACCACCGACGGATGCCGCGTGATCCGCTCGTACCAGGCGGCCAGACGCGGCCGGCCCTCGCGGAAGTCGTAGCGCGGGTAGAGCGGGTCCACGGCCTCGTAGAACTTGGAGCCGAAGTCCAGATAGCTGAGGGCGTGCAGGGTGCAGATGTGGCCGATGTCCAGCGCCTCGCCCCAACCGTCGGCCTCGGTCTCCATCTCGTCGAACGAACGCAGGATCTTGGGCCACATCCAGCGGTACAGGCCCATGTGGCGCTCTTCCTCGGGATACCAGCCCTCCATGTTCATCTGCACGGTGCCCTCGAACACGGTCTGCGCGCGGTCGTGGCGCCGCAGCGCGTCCCACAGGGCCGGACCCGGCTCGGGGTACACCCGCGCCGCCCGGGAGGTATGGTCCAGGTACCGGCACACCGGCTCGCTGCCGTACACGGACACGCCGTCGTCGGTGATCAGGGTCGGCACCTTGTCGAGGGGGTTCAGGGCGGCGATCGAGTAATCGTCGCCCTGGTCCTCGCCGTCGCGGTTGCGGAACGGATAGGTGGGCACGAACTCGATGTCATCCCAATGGCCGGTGGCGTGAGCCGTGACCAGGACCTTGTGGATGAAACCGTGGAACGGGGAATAGAACAGCTTCATGACGCCTCCCGGCTCAGGCCACCCGGTCGGCGGGCCGGATCAGGATGTTGCCGTAGAGATCGATCTCGCCCACGTGGTCCGGCAGGATCACGGTGGTGGAGTCCATCTCCATGACGATCGCCGGCCCCGGCACGCGGTTGCCGGCCTTGAGCTTGGCGCGGTCGTAGATCGCGGCGTCGTGATCGGCGCCCTCGACGAAGATGCTCTCCTCGGCGATCTTGGCCTCGGCGGGATCGGCGCCGCCCTCGGGCAGGTGCCGGGCCTCGACCATGACCGGCTTGCCCTGCACCACCACGCGCAGGTTGACGATCTCCTTGTCCTCCTCCAGCGCGAAGGTATAGAGCTGGGTGTGCATGTCGTCGAAACGCTCGCCGACGGCCTTGAGACCCTCGCGCTCGAACTCGTCCAGCGGCATGTCCACGGTCAGCATCAACACCTGGCCGTGGTAGCGCAGGTCGATCTGGCACATCGCGTTCTGGTCCTCGCGCGGCACGCCCTCGTCGTCGAGATGGCGGGCGGCGGTCTCGGACAGTTCCTTGAGGATCGCCAGGACTTCGCTGTCCTCGGTGTTGGGGAAGCGGCGCACGAAGGTCTGCGCGGCCTCGTTGCGCAGCACCGTGGTGGCGTCGCCGTAGGCGCAGAGCACGCCGGGGCCCGGCGGGATGATCACCGGCCAGGCGCCCATCAGCTTGCCCAGGGCGTTGGCGTGCAGCGGCCCCGCCCCGCCGAAGCCCACCAGCGCGAAGTCGCGCGGATCGTAGCCCTGCTCCACCGAGACCAGGCGCAGCGCGCCGAACATGTTCTCGTTGACGATGTCGATGATGCCGGCGGCGGCCTTCTTCAGCGGCAGCCCCAGCGGCTCGGCAACCTTGGCCACGGCCTGCTCGGCCAGGTCCCGGCCGATCTGCATCTCGCCGCCGAGCTGGGTGGTGGCCGGCAGGTAGCCCAGCACCACGTTGGCGTCGGTCACGGTGGGCTCGGTGCCGCCCTTGCGGTAGGCCGCCGGACCCGGCTCGGCGCCGGCGCTCTCCGGGCCCACGCGCAGGGCCTTGGTCAGCTCCGGCACGTGCGCGATGGAGCCGCCGCCCGCGCCCACGGTACGCACGTCCACCGAGGACGCGCGGATGGTCAGGTCGCCCACGGTGGTCTCGCGGCGGACCTGGGCCTTGGCGTCCTGCACCAGGCAGACGTCGGTGGAGGTGCCGCCCATGTCCAGGGTCAGCAGGTTCTTGTAGCCCGCCTGGCCGGCCATCCAGATGGCGCCGGAGACGCCGCCGGCCGGGCCGCTCATGAGGTGGTTGACCGGCAGGTCGACACAGCCCTGGGCCGAGGCCAGGCCGCCGTCGGAGCGCAGGATGTAGAGCTTGACCGTGTCCATGCGCCGGTCGAGCTCGCTCTGCAGGTTCTCCACGTAGCGCTTCATGCCGGGGCGCACGAAGGAGTTGGCCACCGTGGTCAGGGTGCGCTCGTACTCCTGCATCTCCGGGATCACCTCGGAGGACAGGGAGATCGCCACGTCCGGCAGCATCTCCTCGGCGATCGCCTTGATCCGGCGCTCGTGCTCGGGATTGGCGTAGGCGTTGATCAGGGACACGGTCAGGGCCTCGATGCCCCGGTCCTTGAGCTTGGTGAGTTGCGCGCGGACATCGTCCTCGGACAGCTCGGTCACGACCGTGCCGTCGGCGCCGATGCGCTCGGCTACCTCGACCGTGTTCTCGAGCGGCGCCAACGGCTCGCTCTTGTTGTAGATGACCCAGCCGCCCAGGCCGCCGGGCACGTACGAGCGCGCGATCTGCAGCACCTGCCCGTAGCCCTTGGTCGCGACCAGGCCCACCTTGGCGCCCTTGCCCGTGAGCACGGCGTTGGTGGCGACGGTGGTGCCGTGCATCACATAGTCGACCTTGGTGGGATCGACGCCCGCCCGCTCGCAGACCTTGGTGATGCCGTTGAGCACGCCCTGGGACGAATCCTCGGGGGTGGAGGGCACCTTGGCGGTGTAGGTCTTGCCGCTATCCTCGTCGATGAGCAGCACGTCGGTGAAGGTGCCGCCGACGTCGACGCCCAGGTGATACGCCATGCCTAAGTCTCCTCAAAAACTCCGTTGCGGCCGGCGACGCGCCGGCCGTGCCATTGCTTACTTCGCGCCCCGCTGCGTCTCGGCCCACCGGGCGAGAGCCGCCAGGGCGGTCTCCAGCGAGGGCACGTCGCCGTACTTGCACTCGATGTCGTGCAGGTTGGCGTCGTGCGCCGCGGCGTCGCGGTCGCCGACCGCCTCGCGCGGCACGATCACGCGCAGATCGTGCGACAGGGCGTCCACCGCGGTCGCGCGCACGCAGCCGCTGGTGGTGAGCCCGGTGACGAACACGGTGTCGACGCCGGCCTCGGCGATCCGCTCGCCCAGGTCGGTGCCGAAGAAACCGCTGGGCCAGTGCTTGACCAGCACCGGCTCGTTGCCGGCCGGCGCCACGCGCGGATCGATCTCGACCGCGTCGCTGCCGGCCGCCAGGTATTCCAGGGCCGGCAGCTTGGCCCGGAAGACCGTGGCCTGCCCGGGATCGTCGTAGGCCACCGTGGTGTAGAACACCGGCAGCCCGTGACGGCGGAAGGCCGTCAGCAGATCGGCGATGGCATCGACCACCGCGCCGGCCTCCGACCCCAGCGGCGACGCCGGATCGGTGAACGCCTTGCTGACGTCGATCACCACCAGCGCGGGGCGGCGCCCGATACCGACTTCGTTGCGCTCCAGCTCGGCCATGGGATCAGCTCCGCGCCGGCGCCGGGGCGGCGTCGCCCGCGGGCGCGTCCTCGGGCCGGCCGAACACGAAGCGCGGCCGGGCGACATAGGCCAGCGCCGGCATCAGCAGCAGCGCGCTGACCGCGGACACCGCCAGCCACAGCGCGATCAGCAGGCCCATCTCGGCCTGGAAGCGCAGCGACGACAGGATCCAGAAGAACACGCCCATGACCATGGTCACGCCGGTGACGAACACGCCCCGGCCGGCGCTGCGCAGG
This sequence comes from Salinisphaera sp. PC39, assembly GCF_040361335.1. NCBI lineage: Bacteria > Pseudomonadati > Pseudomonadota > Gammaproteobacteria > Salinisphaerales > Salinisphaeraceae > Salinisphaera > Salinisphaera sp. PC39. The sequence continues at coordinate 74,899 of NZ_APNM01000006.1, forward strand.
GCGTTGATCACCGCCCGCTCGGCGTCGCCGTGGTTCTGGTATTCGTCGCGGATACCGTTGACCACGTACAGCGAGTAATCCACACCCAGGCCGATGCCCAGGGCCACGACCGGCAGGGTGTTGATGTTGAAGCCGATGCCGTTGAAGGCCATGTAGGCGAAGGTCACCGTGTTCGACAGCAGCACCGGCACCATGAAGAACATGCCCGCCACCGAGGACCGGTAGGCGATGGTGGCGAAGATCACCACCACCAGCAGGGCCAGGGCGATGGAACGGATCTGGCCCTTGAGGATCACGTCGTTGACCGCCCCCAGGATGCCGATCAGGCCGCCGGCCAGGCGGTAGTCGGCCTGCTCCATCGGGTGCTCGGCCGTGAACTCGTCGATCCGGGCGAAGGCCGTGCGGATGGTCTCGCCGGTATGGTCGCTGAAGTAGAGCGTGACCGCGCCGTTGGTATACGAGGGATCGGAATATTGCGCCAGGTCGCCCGGGTCGGAGCCGGTGACGTACATGTACAGGTACTGGCCGTTGGCGATCGCGCTGTCGGAGATGTCGTAGTAGCGCGGATTGCCCTCGTGCAGGGACTGGTTCACCGAGGACACCACGTCCGCCAGCGACACGCTGCCGCCGACCTGGGGCTGGGCCTCCATGTAGCGCTGGAATTCGCGCATGGTCCGCAGCACCTCCGGCTGCTTCATGGCGTCCTGGGACTCGCCCTCGAACACCATGAACATGCGGTCCGCGCCGGGGAAGTTGGCGTTGATGTCGGCGGCGCTGCGGTTGTACTCCGAGTCCGGCCACAGGATCGGCGAGCCCGGCTGGGCGTCGCCCACCTGCAGGTTCTCCACCGCGTAGATGCCGGACCCCAACAGGACGATGCCGCCGACCGCGATCGAGACATAGCGCGAGCGCGGCCCGATGGCGACGTAGGCGCAGGCCTCCAGCAGGCGGTGCATGGCCGGATACAGATCCACCGGGTGGGCGGCGCCGCCGCCCTTGCCGCGCCGCAGCCACGACAGCAGCACCGGCGTGAGCACGGCGGCCGACAGCAGCATCGCGCTCACCCAGATCACGCCGATGATCGCCACCTTCTGCAGCAGCGGGATCGGCGTGAGCCAGACCACGGCGATGGCGCCGGCATCCGAGACGATGCCCAGCACTGCCGGCCGGAACAGCTCGGCGAGACTCTTGCGCGCCACGTCGCGCAGCGGCATGTCCGGGTGCTCGTCGGCGATATCGTCGTAGCGCGTAATCATCTGCACCGAGTGCGAGATCGAACGCGCCGTGATCAGGAAGGCGACGACGATGATCAGCGGGTCGAAATTCAGGCCCAGCAGGGAGGCCACGCCCAGCGCCCAGACGCCGCTGACGGTGCCGGACACCAGGGGCAGCAGCGTGCCCCGCCAGGTGCGGGCCAGCAGCAGCAGGGTCGCCATCAGCATGCCGATGGTCACCAGCGAGATCAGGGCGGTCTGCGAGAGATAGTTGCGGACCCAGCCGTTGAGGATGGGCTCGCCGACGATCCGGGTCTGCACGCCCGGCACCGAGTGACGCTCGACGATCTCGTGCACCTGGTCGAAGATCACCGGCGGCTCCACCAGCCGGTCGATGAAATCCACCGTGATCAGGGCCGATTCCAGGTCGGGCGAGACGTACTGCCCGTAGACCAGCGGATTCTGCAGGACCTTTTCCCGCAGTTCCACCACGCCCCTGGCGTCCTTCGGGATATCCGGCCACATCAGCGGCACGGTGTCCACGGAGGTACTCGTGGCCTCGACCGTCTTGAGCTTCTTGGAGGCCAGCGACACGATCTGGAACTGGTTGACGCCCCGGACCTTGCGCAGGTCCCGGGTGATCTCGCGGATCATGCCCAGGACCTCGCGGTCGAAGATCTCGCCCTCCTCGTTGCGCACCATGATGCTGACGACGTTGGCGCCGCCGAAGAGCTCCTTGTACTCCTCGTGGGTCTGCACCCAGGCATGGTTCTGCGGCAGCATGTCCGAGAAGATGGTGCGGATCTCGATCTGGGCGGCGGACACGCCCAGCACCACGGTCAGCAGACCGAAGACCACCACCAGCGGCGTGCGGCGCCGGATGCAGAATGCCGCGAATCGTTCGACCATGCCGCTCATGTGTCCGTCTCCCGGTTCTTGCCGTCCACGCGGCGCCACTCGCCGTCGCCGTAGAATCCGTTGCTGATGCCCGTCAGGAACCAGCGATCGCCGACCGCGGCGATGCCGGTGTGCCAGCCATAGTCACGCGCGCTGATGCGGCTCGTCTCCCAGTCGCGCGCGGCGGCGTCGGCACGGGCGACGATGCCCTTGTCGCCGGCCACCAGCCACCGGCCGTCATGCCAGATCACGCCATAGAGATGCTCCTCGGCGATGGGCGCCAGCGATTCCCAGGTGGCGCCGCCGTCGACGGTCACCAGCACCGAGCCCTGCAGCCCCACCGCGACGCCGTGATCGGCGTCGCGGAAGGCCACGGCATTCAGGGTGCTGGCGACCGGGGACTCGACTTCGGCCCACGTTTCGCCTCCGTCCCGGCTGACCTTGATCCGCCCGAACTCGCCCACCACGCAGAGGAACTCGCCGGTGCCGGCGACGTCATGCCAGGTGACGTCCTGTTCCTCGGTGGTGGCATCGGTCCAGGTGCGGCCGCGGTCGCGGGATACCAGCACGGCACCGAACTCGCCCGTGACCCAGGCGCTGCCGTCGTCCATGACGCGCACCCGGATGAGCTTGTCGGCGATCTCGGACACGGGCGCCTCGACCCGTGTCCAGGTGGCGCCGCCGTCCTCCGTGCGGAGCACGACGCCGCCGTCGCCCACGGCCACGAGCGTCTCGTGGTCCCAGCGGGCGATCGACTGCAGGGTCGTGACCACGGGCGTGGTCTGTTCCCGCCAGGTTTCGCCCCCGTCTTCGCTGTGGACGATCTTGCCCATGTTGCCCGCCAGCCAGATCTCGCCGGGATTGGCGTGGGCCACGCCGTAGAAACGGTCGTTGTGGGAGACCGCCGCGGGCTGCACCGCTTCCTCGACGGCCGCGGGCTCCAGGTAGAAGGCGGCGACCAGGAGACCGGCGATCACGAGCCAGGGCAGACTGCCCACCAGGAAACGTCCGAGTCGTTTCATGAGCGCAACCCGGCATGCGGACGCCGGCCGCCGGGGCGGCATGCCGGTGCGTGATTGATCGATCGCTGTCTCATCGAGCTGTATCCGTTTGGGTCGACATGGGCGCGCGGCCGGCGCCGCGCCGTGGTTCCTTCAACGCAAGCGGTGTGCCAATCGCCCGCCGGCTCTCGCGGGAACCCCCTGTTCCCAACGGCAACAAGGGCTTGCGTGCGCCGCATGCCGCAACTGCCCGTTCCGGCGCCGGGCCCGGCCGGTTTCTATTCTGTTACGCGCACGTTTCGCAACGAGAACAGAAAGCGCGCCGGGAAATCCTGCTTTCCCGCACATCCCGGCGGGCGGCACACACGCCGGACAGGCGCTTGCGCGCCCCGCCGGCCGCGACCCGCGCGCCGCGACCGCCCGACCACCCGCCGGTGCACGAACGCAACCAGCCTGTTACAGGCACGCACGTCGGGGCGCGGCTCACGATGCCGCGACCGGGGCGACGCTGACGTAATTCGAGTGGAAGGTGGAGTTGCCGGCGAGGTCCGCGCCGCGATCGGGCGTAGTGGCGTTGGCGTTGTCGCCCCAGCGCACCATGTAGCTGACCACCAGCCCCGGCTGCACCCGCGCCGATACCCGGGCGATCAACGTCACCTCGCCGCGCCCGTTCCAGACCCGCAGGGATTCCCCGTCGGCGATCCCTTCCCGCGCGGCGTCGCCGGGATGGATGTAGAGCCACGGCGTCGCCTGGTCGCCGAGCTTGTCCGGCATGTTGCCGTACTGGCTGCCCTGCAGGCGCATGGTCTTGGGCGTGATGAACCGGTACGGATGGCCCTCGTCCGGACACGGCGTGCAGTCGAACGGGTACAGCTCGATCCGACCGCTGGGGGTCGGGAACACACCGTCGTCGAAGCTGGTGCGCTCGGCATCGTTCCACAGCACCGGCCCCGTCGTCAGCGCCTCGTAATCCAGACCGGTGCCCTGTAGCGCCTCGCGGATCACGTCCTCATCCGTCTGGCGGAAGCAGGCTTCGTCGAAGCCCAGGCGCCGGGCCAGCTCGGCGATCACCCAGCGGTTGGAGCGGGCGCCGGCGAGGGGCGGGATCGCGGGATTGTTAATCTGCACGTAGTCGTGCCAGTACGACAGTTGCAGGTCGCGCGTCTCGGCGAAGGAGGTCGCCGGCAGCACCACGTCCGCGTAACGCGCGGTGTCGGTCAGGAACAGGTCGTGGACCACCACGAACAGGTCCTCGCGCGCCAGCCCGCGGCGCACCAGGCGCTGGTTCGGGCAGGTGGCCGCCGGATTCTGGTTGTACACGTACAGGGCCTTGAGGTGATCGTCCTCGGTGAGGTATCGGCCGAGCTTGACCATGTTGTACATGCGCGGCCCGTCGCTGCGCAGGTGGCCATAGCTTATGTCGTTGAGACGCCAGTCGTAATTGGCGTAGAGCACACCGCCGCCGCGCACGCCGATCTGGCCGGCGAGCGCCGCGAGCATCGCCACCGCGGCCACCATTTCGCCGCCGTTGACGTTGCGCTGCAGGCCCACCCCGATGTGCAGCAGGCCCGGCCGGTTCTCGTGGTACAGCCGGGCCAGCGAGATCACTTGATCCCGCGGCACGCCCGTGACCCGCTCGACCGCGTCCAGGGACACGGCACGCACCCGCTCGGCCAGCGCCTCGTAGCCGGTCGTGTGCCGCCGGATGTAGTCGCGGTCGATCCAGTCGTTGTCCAGGAACACCCGCATCAGCCCGAGCACGAGCATGCTGTCGGTGCCCGGGCGCGGCTGGATATGGAGATCGGCGTCGCGCGCGCTGTCCGACTCGAACGGGTCGACCACCACCTTGATCGGCACGTCCCGGATCAGGGACCAGAGATGGACGTTGGTCTCCTTGGGGTTCTTGCCCCAGGCCACGTAAAGACGGGTACGCGACAGGTGCTGCGGCTCGGTGCCGCGCACCCGGCCGACCAGCCGGAGCATCGCCTCGGCCCCGGCCATGGCGCAGATCTCGGCGCCGACCCGCGGCGTGTTCATGCGATTCCAGAGCCGGTCCGGGAAACGGCTGGAGACGATCCCCATGTGGCCGAGGTAGCTGTAGGGCAGGATGGCCTGACCGCCGTGCTCGGCCATGATCGCGGCGAAGCGCCCCGCCACGCGGTCCAGGGCCTCGTCCCAGTCGGCCGACCGCAGCTCGCCGCCCTTGCGGTCGCGCACCAGCGGCGTCGTCAGCCGTTCCGGGTGGTGGATCCACGTCTCGTAGCCGCGGCACTTGGCGCAGATGAAACCGCGGGTGACGGGGTGGTCGGGGTCGCCCACGACCTTGGTGACGCGGCCGTCGGCCACGTGCGCGAGCATGCCGCAGACGTCCGGGCAGTCCCGGGGACAGACCGTCCGCACGATCCCGGCGGACGTGGCGCCGTTGTCAGCGGACGCGCCCATCGCCGGCGAGCGCCGTGGCCTCGATCTCGATCATCAGTTCGGGGAGCGCCAGCGACCGGACCTCGACGATGGTGTCCGCCGGCCAGGGCGGGCGGAAGTATTCCCCGCGCAACTCGACCACGCGCGGGAAGTGGCTCATGTCGGTGAGATAGATGGTGACCTTGACCACCTGCGCCAGCGACGAGCCGGCGGCGCGCAGGACCCGTTCCAGATTGGCGAAGCACTGCGCGGCCTGGGCGTCGAAGTCGCCGACCCCGACCAGGTTGCCGGCCTCGTCGATGGCGGCCTGGCCGGAGGTGATCACCAGGTCGCCGATGCGGTAGCCCTGCGCGATCCGGAAGGTCGCGAAGGGATCGGGATCGAGGCGCACCGCCTCCGCGTCGGTATCCTCGCCGGCCGCGCTCACAGGAACACGTCCCCGCCGTTGGGCGTCAGGCACTGGCCGACGAAGTGGCGGGCGTCGTCCGAGGCCAGGAAGACATAGGCGGGGACGATGTCCTCGACCTCGGCCAGGCGGCCCTTGGGGATGGAGGCGCGGATGGCCTCGACGATGTCCGCCGGCAGGCCGTCCACCATCGGCGTGCGGGTCGCGCCCGGCGCGACCACGTTGGCGTTGACGTTGCGCGACCCGATCTCCAGCGACAGCGTCCGCGTGAACGACAGGATGCCGCCCTTGGCCGCGGTGTAGTGGGCGAAACCGGGCGCCCCCTTGTACGCGAGTTGGGATGCGGTATTGATGATCTTGCCGTAGTCGCGCTCGTACATGCCGGGCAGCACCGCGCGGGTGCAGAGGAAGGTGCCCTTCAGATGCACCCCGAGCACGCGGTCCCAATCGGCGGCGTCGATCGCCTCCACCGGGGCGCTGGCGGCGATCCCGGCCACGTTGACCAGGATATCCACCGGCCCGAGGGCCGCCTCGGTGCGCGCCACCATGTCGGCGACCTGGGCCTCGTCGGAGACATCCGCCGACACCGCCATGGCTTCACCGCCCAACTCGCGTATCTCGTCGCAGACCGCCTCGGCCGCCTCGACCTGACCGGCGACGGGCGGATGATTGACCGCCACCCGCGCGCCCTCGGCCGCGAACGCGATCGCCACGCCGCGACCGATGCCGCTGGAGGCGCCGGTGACCAGCGCGATGCGTCCGTCCAGTTTGCCCATGAATGCTTCTCCTGCGCCGCAGGCTCAGAGCTTGCGCCCGAGCTCCTCGGCTTCGTAGGTGACCTGCGCCGGCCGGCGCGGGGCGACGCAGTCGCCCACCCGGTGCACCTCCTTGTCCGCGAAACGCTCGCGACAAGCGAAGTACAGGCCGGCCTCGGGGGTGCGATCGATCGAGATCACCACCGTGTCAACGCCGCTGGCGACCCGGCGCTTGCCGGCCCAGAGGGGATAGATCTCGACGCTGTCGCCCTCGATCTTCTCGACGAAGTGCTGCGGCGTCAGCTCGACACCGGCCTCCGCCAGGCGCGGGATCACGTGCGGATACTCCAGGCGCCGCAAGACATCCGAGCCGACCATTTCCATCGGCGTGACGATCTCGACCTCGGCGCCGCCCTGCGTCGCCAGGATCTCGGCCAGGCCCACCGGCAGGTGGTCGCCGGTCTGATCCAGGATCAGGACCTTGCCGCCGAGTGCCTTGGGATCGGCCAGTGCCCGCCGCGCGGCGGTGCCGATGTCGATCACGTTGTCCTGCTCGTGGCCGGGCAGGCTCTCGCGCTCGGGCCGGAATTGGCTGTAGCCGGTCTTGGCGTAGGAAAAGCCGGTGGCCACCACCAGGGCGTCGAAATCCTCGTCGGCGAGGCTGTCCGGCGTGGCCTCCACGCCCAGGCGCACGTCCACCCCGAACACGTCCATGCGCCGCTTCAGGTTGTCGATGGCGATCGCCCATTCCTTGCGGGTAGGCATATTGAGCAGCAGGTTGAGATGCCCGCCCAGCGTGTCGCCCTTCTCCAGCAGCGTGACCTTGTGGCCGCGGCTCGCGGCGAGCTGTGCCGTGTGCATGCCGCCGAGGCCGCCGCCGACCACCAGCACGCGTTTCTCCGCGCCCGGCGCCACCCGCTCGACGCTGTCGTTGTTCCAGCGGGCCTCGCGGCCGACCGAGGGATTCACCAGGCAGACCGACGGCCGGTTCTCGAAGGTCCGGGCGACGCACTCGTTGGCGCCCATGCAGCCGACGATCTCCTGCTGCCGGCCCTCCAGGGTCTTGCGGATCATGTGCGGCTCGGCCATCTGGGCGCGGGTCATGGCCACCATGTCGGCGGCGCCGTCGCGGATCGCCTCCTCGGCCATCTTGAGGTCGACGATGCGGCCCACGATGAACACCTTGGCGCGGTCCCCGACCACCCGCTTGGCGCGCTTGCCGAACGGGAGCATGAAGCCGTAGTCCACCGACATCGGCGCCACCGCCATGTGGATGGTGTGGTAGCCGCCGCCGCTGATGTTGAAGAAATCGAAGAGGCCGGTGGCGGCGAGCACCTCCAGCATCTCCTCGGAATCCTCCGGCTGGATGCCGGCCTCGCCCATGAACTCGTCGAAGGAGATGCGCACCCCGAGGGTGAAATGCTCGCCGCAGCGGCGGCGGATCTCCTCACCGGTCTCGATGATGATGCGGCAGCGGTTGGCGATGGAACCGCCGTACTTGTCGTCGCGCTTGTTGTAGGCCGGCGACAGGAACTGGCCGTACAGGTAGCTGTGCGCGGCGTGCAGCTCGACGCCGTCGAGGCCGGCGGTCATGACGTTCAGGGCCGACTGGCCGAAGCCGCGCACCAGGTCGTCGATATGTTCCTGCTGCATCACCATCGGCATCTCGTGATGCACGATCGAGGCGGTCTGGGACACGCCCCAGAGCGGATGCCACTGGTCGATGATGGTGGTGCCCTTGTCGTGCACGCCGGGCGCGAACAACTGCGCGAACTGGCGGGCGCCGTGCTCGTGCACGGCCTCCGCCAGCCTGGCGTACTGCGGCACCGACTCCGGGTCCCAGGCCGAGCAGCCGTTGTGGAACGAGCCCTTGGCCACCGGGTGCGCGCCCTGCTGCTCGCAGATGAACAGGCCGCAGCCGCCCTTGGCCCGCTCCCGGTAGTACTCGATATGGCGGTCGCCGAGGATGTTGTTGTCGCCGTAGAGGATGCTCTGGGCGGTCATCATGATGCGGTTCTTGACCGTGGTGCCGCCGATGGTCAGCGGCTCCCAGATGCGTGACAGGTCCTCGGCGCGAACGCCGACGGCGCGGGATCGGGCGGTGTCCGTCATGACGGTCTCCGGACTCAGTTGATGTTGATCTTGACCGGCACGTTGCCGCGCACGGCGTTGGAATAGGGGCACAGCCGGTCGGCTTCCTTGACCACCGCCTCGGCGGCGGCCTTGTCCAGGCCCTCGATCGCGACGTCGAGGCTCACGTCGAGCCCGAAGCTGCCGTCGTCGTTCACGCCCAGGCCGACGTGCGCGGTGACCGCGGTGTGCGTCGGCTTGTGCCCTTCCTGCTTGGCCACGTGCAGCACCGCGTTCTCGAAGCAGGCGGCGTAGCCGGCGCCGAAGAGCTGCTCCGGATTGGTCGCCGCCTTGCCCGGACCGCCCATCTTGCCGGGCATGGACAGGTCGAGGTCGAGCATGCCGTCGTCGGACTCGGCGTGCCCGTCGCGGCCGCCGGAGGCGGTGACCTTGGTGGTGTAGACGATGTTCACTTGCGGACTCCTATCGGTTCTCGTGCGGGCCGGCGCTCACGCCGGCGGTAACAGGGCGAGGTCGTTGAAGACCAGCCAGTCGGTGATCCGACCCTCGTCGTCGAAGACGAAGGTATCGGTGTAACGGGTGCCGTCCATGCGGCGGCCGTCGGCCATGCGGCCGAACAGCGAACCGTGGACATTGACGGCCCGACGGTCGTGGACCCAGAGGTCGTAGGACTTGGTCGGACAGCCGTCGAAAACCTGGTCGAGCATCCCCATCAGTTCGTCGACGCCGGCATGGCCGCGGCCCTCGAAGCCGGGGAACACGATGCGGCAATCGTCGGTGACGAAGGACTTGAGCTTGGGGACGTCGCCGGGCACCAGGGCCTCGTCGAGCAGCGCGAGCACCCGGCGTTGCTGCCAGTCGGCGCTGCCGACGTCGATTGCGGTATCGGACATGGAAATCTCCTGGCTGCCGGGCGCCGCGGCGCCCGGCCCGGTTGGGACGGCTGAAGGATGCCGCCGTCCGGCTCGTGCCGGACGGCGGCGATCGGGTCACTTCTCGGCGATGAACAGGAACCACTCGCCGGCGCCGGCGAAATCGCCGCACTGGAACACACCGGTGCGGCCCGCGGCCTCGGCCAGCGCGCTCGGCGCGAGCTCCAGGCGGACCTTGTCCCGGTCGAAACCGGCGTCGCCGGCCAGCTCGCGGTAGTCGATCTCGTGGGACGGCCCCCAGAAGGGCTCGTTGTTGTTGTAGGTGTCCCAATCCATGATGAACTCGTCGAACTCGTCGTTCATCGCGGCGTAGGGCGGCGTCTCCAGGTGGACCATCATGCCGCCCGGGCGCAGCAGCCGGTGGCATTCGTCCATGATGCGCTTGATCGCCTTGGACGAGGTCTCGTGGATCAGGATCTGCGACACGATCAGGTCGAAGCTCTCGTCCTCGAAGTCGGTCTTCTCGGCGTTCTGCTGCGAGTAGTGAACCTTCTCGCCCAGCGACTCGGCGCGGGCGTGGGCATAGCGCAGCACCGGCGCGCCCACGTCGATGCCGTGGACCTCGGCCTCCGGGTAGGCGTCCACCCAGGGCAGCGTGCTGTGGCCCACGGTGCAGCCCATGTCCAGGATCGCCCGCGGCTTGAACTCCGGGAACGTCCGGCGCATGAAGTTGGCGGCGGAATCGCCCATGTCCGAGTTCAGCGGCCCGGCGCGGCCCATGGTGTAGATGTAGACCGCGCGGTCGTAGATCGCGCCGGCGGCGACATCATCCTCGCGCAGCTCGGTGTGGTAGCCGCCGGGCTGGCAGTGGATATCGACCTTGGCGTGGTAATGCGGCACCTCGACCGAGGGATCAAGCCTGAGCGACCCCAGGGTCTTGCCCTGGCCGCCGGACTTCGCCTTGCCGACCAGGTCATCGAGCTGCCGGTCGACGCTGGCGGACACCGAGTCCCACATCATCTCCTGACTGGTGCGCTGCAGGGAGCTCCAGAACTGGTAGTAGGGATCGGCGCCCATCGCCTTGCGGACCTCGTGGCGGTCCTTGGGGCCGCGGCCGTGTTCCTTCTCGAATTGCGGCTTCACCCGCTGGTCGTAGACCTCGCGGTTGCCGGGCGAGACATTGTTCGCCAGATACACCTTGAAACTCTGGATGAAGTCCTGGCGTGCCGCCTCGTCGTGGGTGGCGCGGGGCAGTACGTCGTGTTGCGTCTGTGCCATCGGTTCGTTCCTCCCGACACGGCCGTGTCGTTGCGATGCGAATATGAAGTTCAGCTCTCCGCCAGATCGGCGATCGCTTGTTCGTAGCCTTCCCGGCTCTCGCCGGCCTTCTCCGATTCGAGTTCATGGTGGACGATGCGCAGCACGCGCTCCAGGTACACCTCGCGCCAGGCATGACGCGCCTCGCGCACGCTCTCGTCCGGCTCGTAATCCTCGATATCGGCCCGGGTCAGGCTGCCCTTCTGTTCCAGCAGCCGCTCGACGGTATCCAGACGGTCCCGCACCACGGAAAGCTCGCCGGCCACCGCCATGATGATGGCAAGCAGCTTGTCGCTCTCCGGGTTCTCGAAAAAGTACGGGCGTTTGCCCTTGGCCTTTCTCGACATGATCTCCTCCGTTTCCGATAGACCGATCCGAGCGGACCGGCCGCTCGACACCCAATGCTCCAAATTCCGTGCCACACGGCCCGCGGCAAGCCGGCGCCCTGCAAGCCATTGTCGATCAACGGCTTGCGCCGCCCATGGCGCGACGCACCACGCCGGGGCGGCGCCCGGTCATTGCAAGTATTGAACGTTACCGCAACAACAGTGCAACAACCGGCGGCGTCAGGCGTGGGCGCGATCGACCACGGTCAGGGCCGCGTCCAGGGCCGACAGGCCCTTGTCGATCTCCTCGTCGCTGATGGTGAACGGCGGCGCGACCTTGATGGTGTTCGGCACGAAACCGCCCAGGAGCACGCCGTGACGGGCGCACTCCGCGGCGATCAGGTTGTTCGGATGCCGCGCCGGGTCGCCCGTGAATCCGGTGTAGCGGTCCTCCGGCACGATCGGCTCGCCGTCGGCGTTCACCAGGTCCACCGCGTAGTAGAGGCCCGCCCCGCCGACGCGGCCGACACAGGGATGGCGCCCGGCGAGCCGCGTCAACTCGGCCAGGACGCGTTCACCCTTTTCCCGGACCCGGCCGAGGGTGTCGTGCTCCAGCATGTACTCCAGGTTGCCGACGATCGACGCGCAGATCAGCGGATGGCCGTCCCAGGTGCTGCCACTCCACCAGCGGGCGCGGTCGAAATACTCCGCCACCGGCTTCGAGGCCACCACCCCGCCCGACGGCAGCAGGCTGCCGTTGATGCCCTTGCCCACCACCATCAGGTCGGGCGCGATGCCGGGATGGCGCTGGTAGCCGAACCACTCGCCCAGCCGCCCGAAGCCGCAGAGCACCTCGTCGTCGATCCAGAGGAAGCCGTGGCGCTTGGAGAGCTCCCGCAACGCCGGGTAGTAGTCGTCGTGCGGCATCAGGCCGCCGGCGCCGAACATGGGCTCGGTGATCACGGCGGCGATGTTCTCCGGTCCGACCGCGCGCACGATCGCCTCGGTGGCCGCGATCGACGGCAGCGTGCCGTCCACCGCGGCATCTATCGGCTCGGGCGGCGGGATCGGGATATAACCCGCCGACGGGAAGCCGGGGGCGTCCACCACACGGTCCGGGTCGTCGGCGGGATTGAGGCAGTTGCGATAGCCGCGCAGCCAGGTCGCCCCCATGGTGCTGCCGTGGAAGGAGTGCGCCTGGGTCAGGATCACCGGCCGGCCGGTATAGAGCTTCGCCATGGTCATGGCGGACTCGGCCGCCTCGGTGCCGGAGGCGAACACCCGCAGCCGGCCCGGCCAGTCCTCGCCGGCCAGCACATCCTCGATCACCAGCTTCGCGGCCCGCGCCCGGTACTCGTTGGCCATGCCGAAGAAGACGTGGCCGTAGCGCGCCATGGCCCGCTCGACCGCGGCGACCGCCGCCGGATGCCGGTGGCCCATGCTGTCCGATACGAGCTGGCTCTGGAAGTCGAGCAGCCGCGTCCCGTCCGCGAGCTGGATATAATTGCCGTCGGCGCGATCCACGGCTAGGAACGAGTAGTCCGCCTGGGCCTGCACGTTGTGCAGGTAATAGGTGCGGTCCCAGCGTTCGATCTCCGTCCAGTCGGTCATGCCCGTGTCCTGTGTCGTAAGTTTCTTGACGAATGAGCGTGAGGACTTGGCGTGTCTGGCAAGGCGCCAAGCCGAGTCGTATCAGGGAATACGGCGAGGCTTGGCAACGCCGCCAGGCGCGGCGAGGGCCGCGCGCAATGCAAGGTTACTTGCGACACAGGACACTAGCCTCCTTGCCGGTCGAGGAAATCGCGCAGGCCGCCGGCCACGCCGTCGGCATCGACATCGCACTGGAAGTCGGCGCCGGTGACGACGACGCCCTCGGCGTCCGGGCGGGCCGCCCGCGCCTGCTCGTAGAACGGCCAGATCACGTCGTCGCGCGAGCACATATGCAGCATCGGGCAGTCCACCCGCTGGTGGAAGGCGGCGAAGTCCTGGTCCCAGACGCGGTTGAAGGCCACGGTCAGCGCCTCCCAGGACCGCAGGTGATCGACCAACTCGCGGTGGTGCAGCTCCAGGGTCTGGTCGGCGCCGATGCCGGCCAGGTAGCGCCAGGCCTCGTCCAGGTAGGCACCCGAGGGTTCCGGCTTGAACGGTGCCGAAAAGTGCTTGCGGAATTCCGCGCGCTGCTCGGCGGTGGCCTCGACCGGGCCGATCATCGCCAGGCTCAGAACGCGGCCGGGATAGCGCACCGGCATCTCCACCGCGAGGCAGCCGCCGGTGTGGTGGCCGCAGGCATGGAAGCGCTCGATACCGAGATCGTCCAGCGCCTCCATCATGCGGTCGGTGTAATAGCCGACGCTGTCCACTTCGGCGGGTTCGTAGGAATAACCGAAGCCGGGGGTATCGAAGGCGATACAGTCGTAGCCGTCCGCCAGCCGCGCCATCACCTTCTCGAACATGGCGCCGGAGCTGGCGGTCTGGTGGTAGAAGGCGACCACGGGCTTGCCGGCGGTGCCCTGGCGCCGGTAGTGGATCTGGCCGTCACGGCAATCGGCGTAGCCGAAACGCAGACGGTCGGGGCGGGCTTGTTCCACGGTCATGGCGGTCAGGCCTCCTTCGCGGCGAGGAAATCGCGGAGCGCGTTCGCGGTACCGTCCGGGTCCAGGTCGGGCTCGAAATTGGCGCCCGCCAGGACCGCGGTGACGGCGTCGGGATGCGCTTCCGCGGCCCGCTCCAGGTAGGGCCAGAGCACGTCGTCCCTGGCGGCCATCATCAGCTTCGGGCAGCGCACCCGCGCCAGCAGCGCCGGAAAATCCTGATCCCAGACGGCGTTGTAGGCCTGGACCCGGCCGCGCCAGGCGCGCACGGTGTCCGCGGTCTCGCGGTGGTGCAACGCGAGGTCGCCGTCGGCGCCGAGACCCGCCAGGTAGTCGAAAGTCCGCTTCAGGTAGCCGCCGTCCGCCGTGGGCGCGAACGGCGTGGAGAAGTGCTTGCGGAACTCGTCGCGCTCCGCCTGGGTGAGCTGGACCGGCCCGATCATGCTCAGGCTGAGCACCCGGTCCGAATCCTCCGCCGCCAGTTCCACCGCCACGCAGACCCCGGTGTGGTGGCCGCAGACGTGGTAGCGGTCGACGCCCAGGGCGCCCAGCGCCTCGCGCATGACCCCGGTGTAGTAGCCGATCGACGGCACCTCGTCGGGGTCGTAGGAGCCGCCGAAGCCGGGCGTGTCCAGGGCGATCATGTCGTAACCGCCGGCCAGGCGCCGCATCACGGCCTCCCACATGGCCGACGAGCTGGCGGTCTGGTGCAGGAACACCAGTGTCGGTCCGTCGCCACGCAGGCGGCGATAATGGACCTGGCCCTCGCCGGCGTCGACATAGCCGAAGCGCATATCGCTCATGCCTTGCCTCCGTTGCCGTGGAGGCCGAGGCTGCCCGGGTTGACCAGGCCCGCCGGATCGAGCTGCCCCTTGACGCCCTGGATCAAGGTCCACAGGGCGTCGTTGTTCATCATCCGCCGGTAGGGGTAATAGCGCCCGAGCTGCAGATGACAGCAGCCGTGGGCGTCGAACAGGTCACGCAGCTTGTCGCGCAGCTCCAGGGCGACCCGGCGCTTTTCCGGTTGCGGTTCGCGCCCCTGCCATTTCTCGCGGAAGGCGGGTTCGATCCGGTCCAGTCGGAACTGCTGGACCTCGTCGTACCAGTAGAAACTGGGTTCGATCACGAATTCCGCGCCGGAATAACAGGTGAGATAGGACGTGCGGATATCGTGCGCCTCCATCAACGCCTTGTTCTCGGCGAAGAAATCCTCGACCGCCTGCCCGACCTCCTGGACCCGGGACAGTGGCATGAACCCGTGCACCGGCAGCCAGATCTCGCCGTCGGAGCCCAGGATCACGGAGCCCACGCCGTCGAACGGCGCGGCGTTGAACACGGTGGGCAGGCTGTTGTCGATCTCCACGCCGCCGTGCCGCACGCAGATGTCGTGCGCCGTCTTCATCTTGGCGGCCGCGATCTCGGAGGTCTGGCCCTCGAAGGTCATGTGCAGCGAGTAATTCACGCCCCGCAGCACGCGCTTGCCGCTGCGCGCCACGCGGGCGGCGTTGGCGATGCCCGCGAGGACCGAGTTGCCCGACTTGGCGATGTTCTTGAGCGCGGACACGCCCTGCTTGAAGGTGAACCCCTTGTCCTCGAACGTGGCGTTGTAATAGGGATCGAAGCCGTAGCACTCGGCGGACAGCCGCAGCCGCGACATCTCGATCTGCACCGCCAGCATCTCCTCCAGGTTCTCGAAGGCGAAGGACATGGTCAGGGTTGTTTCCGGCACGGGCAGCAGGCGCAGCACGGCGCGCGCCTTGAAGCCGAATGCGCCGGTGTCGGCGGTGAACAGCCCGGTCACGTCGGGCCCGAAATGGCGGTAGAAGGGCTTGCCGTTCTTGTGCGCCCAGGAGCCGGTCCGCAACAGGGACCCGTCCGCCAGCACCACCTCCAGGCCCAGCACGCTCTCCGCGACCGTGTGGTTGTCGCCCGAGCCCAGGAACAGGCTGTTCTGGGCGATCGCCCCGCCGACGGTGGCGTACATGCCGGACAGCGGACCGTAGTACGGCGTGCGCACGCCCTCGGCCTTCAGCCGCTCCACCAGTTTCTTCCAGGTGCAGCCGCATTCCACGACCACGTACATGTCCTCGGCGTTGATCTCGACGATGCGGTCCAGCCCCTGCATGTCGATCAGCACGGTCCGTTCGTTCTCCGGGGAATAGGCCTGGGTATAGGACATGCCGCCGCCGCGCGGGATCACGGCATAGCCCGCGGCGGTGGCCTCGCGGACCACGCCCTGCAGGGCCTCGACCGACTCCGGCCGCACCACGAGTTCCGCCGTGGCGTGCGGCAGGTAGCTCAGGTCGCGCGAATAATAGGTACGGCGGGCCTCGTCCGTGATGACGTTGTCGGCGCCGACCAGACCGACGAGGCGGCGGCTCAGGGAATCGGATTCGAGTGTCGCGGACATTGGTATCTCCTCCAACGGGCGGTGGAACGGGTTAACGCATGGTCTGTGCCAGCACGGCACCGGCGAGGTGCCGCCGATGCGGGTCGGCGACCGGCCGCGTCCCGACGGGCGTCGCCAAACCGTCGGCCGGCCTGCGTTCCGGCCGCCGGTCGCGGTGGACGATCGACCACCGCGACATGTCAAGGGCCCGTCGCCGGACACGGGGCGAGGTGTCCGTTTAATGCAACAGACCCGTAACAGGGAAGAAACCATGCAGGTCGGCAGCCACCATGTTCCGGCGCGCCCCACGCCCGTCCGAGCACGGCGAATGCCATACAAATCAAGCGCTGGCGGCCGCTCCGGCCTGCCGCGCCGCGGCATCGGCCTCCCTCTGGCACGCCGGTTGCGTAATCCGGTCAGAGAGCGCCGTCCCCACCGGCGAATGACGGCCGGGACGGTCCGGACCCCCACGGCCGAGGTGCCGGTAGCGGGCGGACGGCGAGCAATCGGCTTGACGGGACCGGACCCGGTCTGACGAGAGGCATGGGCCGGGCGAATGCAATTGAGGGAGGTAAGGCAATGACACTCTCTAGGAAACTAGGTGGTTTGACGTTTTCGGTTGCGGCACTGGCATTCGCTGCCTCTCCGCTGCACGCCGAGGCCCTGTCCGACGGCGACGTGATCAACGCCGGCAACCTGGACTCGGTGATGGACGACACCTACCAGGGCCACAAGATCGGCGACCTGCTCACCGAGCGCGTGATCTGGCAGATCAAGGAACACGACCTGGAGATCGAACTCGGCGACGCGCCGGCGTTCGACATCGACGACAACTACTGGAAGCTGACCGAGGCCCACGCCGGCGAGGCGAGCCTGAACCAAGAGACCCGACAGATGGAGAACTGGTCGGGCGCGGGCATGCCGTTCCCGATGAGCGAGATCGACGTGGACGATCCCCACGCCGGCGACAAGCTGATCTGGAACTTCTTCACCTACCAGACCGACGGCGACGTCACCCGCTTTCCCTTCACCTACCTGCTGATCGACGGCAACAGCGGGCTGGAACGCGTCCAGGAGTGGTTCTGGATCCGCTACAAGTACTCGGGTCGCTTCAGCCCGAACAACGAGCCCAACATCAACGAGAACGGCGAGACCATTCTCAACAAGACGCTGATCAACGCGCGCTTCCCGCGTGATATCCGCGGTCTGGGCACGCTGTCGACCAGCTACTACTCGGACAAGGTGGACGACTCCTTCGCCTACCTGCCGGCCGTGCGCCGCATCCGGCGCACCTCCGGCGGCGCCTGGATGGACCCCATCGGCGGCACCGACCAGCTCCAGGACGACATCAACGTGTGGAACACCCACCCGAACTGGTACCCGGAGATCAAGGTCGTCGGCAAGCGCTGGATCCTGACCCCGATCAGCACGAGCTGGACGTCGTACCCCGAGAAGGACAGCAACGCCGAGAAGTACCCCTACGTCAATCTCGCCGAGGCGCCGTACTGGCATCCGAAGGGCTTCAAGTGGGAGCCGCGCGAGGTGTACGTGATCGAGGCGAATGCCCCGGACGAGCACCCGTACTCCAAGAAGGTCATGTACTACTCGACCGAGCTGCCGTGGATCTACCAGGGCGAGACCTATGACAAGAAGGGCGAGTTCTGGAAGTACCTGTGGTGGGTCCCGCGGAACTACACCGCCGAGGACGACACCAAGGTCGTGACGGTGGTCTCCGCCTTCGTGGAGGACTATCAGCGCATGCACGCCACGCTGTTCGTGAGCACGCCGGCCTGGGAGTTCAACCCCGCCGACGTGAAGCGCAGCGACGCCTCCCTGTCGGCGCTGCAGGCGGGCGGCCGGTAACCCCGGCACCCGACGGTCGACACGGCGCGGGCGATCCGATCGCCCGCGCCGTTTTCTTCTCACGCCAACCACTCACACCGACAACCGAAGCGCCGCCCATGACCGACCGCGAGGCAACCGTCACCGAGGCCATGCCGCTGACCCCGGGCCGCACGGCCCTGATGGTCATCGACATGCAGAACGCCTTCCTCGATCCCGAGGGTTCCTGCGCCCGCCTGGGCCTGGACCACACGGCGCTGCGCCGCGCGATCCCCGGCGTGCAACGGCTGATCGCCGCCGCCCGCGAGGCCGGCGTGCCGATCGTCTACACCCGCTTCGTCTACCGCGACGACTACCGCGACGGCGGCATCGTCACCAACCAGATCCTGCCGGCGCTGCGCGAGAACCGCGCGCTGGCCGCCGGCACCCGCGACATCGAGATCATCGACGAGCTGGCGCCGGCCGACGGCGACATCGTCATCGACAAGAACCGTCCCGGCGCCTTCCACGGCACCCCGCTGGCGAGCTGCCTGGACGGGCTCGACGCCGACAGCCTCATCGTCTGCGGCGTCACCACCAACGTCTGCGTCGAGACCACGACGCGCGAGGCCATGCAGCACGACTACCGCGTCTGGGTGGTGGCCGACGCCACCGCCGAGTTCGAGGACGACCGCCACACGGTCGCCCTCAAGGGCCTGGGCTGGATGTTCGCCAGCATCGTCGAGCTGCGTGACGCGCTCGCGGCGATCCCCGGCCTGGGACAGACACAACCCCGGGACTGAGGAGCGACCCATGGACCGGCCCTTCGTCATCGACGGCGTCTGCCACCCCTACAACTTCAGTCCGGCGAACACGCGCGGGCGTTTCGGGGAGATGTTCAGCGAATCGCTGTACAGCTATTTCCCCTATGTGAACCCGCCCGAGATCCAGTTCCCGAAGGAAGCCTGGCTGCGGGAATGGCAGCCCGAGGAATTCATCGAGACCATGCTCCTGGAATCGCACACGGACATGCTCTGCGTGCATTCCCTGCCCATCTACGACGCCTACGAGGACGGCCTGGCCGCCCACGACAAGTGCGCCCGGCTCAAGCGCGACTATCCCGACCGGGTGTTGTGGTACGGCGGCGTCAACCTGTGCTGGCCGGAACGCGCCGATCGCGACCTGGAGGCCCATCTGGCCGCGGGCTGCGACGGCATCAAGTTCTACCCGGCCCGTTACGACGAGGGCCGCACGCGCTACTGGCGCATGGACGACGAGGAACTGGCGTTCCCCATGTACGAGCGCATCCTCGATGCCGGCATCAACAACGTCGCCGTGCACAAGGCGCTGCCCCTGGGGCCGGTCTCGGTGGATTCCATGCGGGTGGACGACATCTCCACCGCCGCCAACGTGTTCCCCGACCTGAACATCCAGATCGTGCACGCCGGCTTCATGTTCGTGGACGAGACCAAGTTCCTGATCGCGAACCACCCCAACGTCTACGCCACCCTGGAGGCGTCGACGCTGTTCTGCATGCTGCATCCGCCCACGCTGACGCGCATGCTCGACGAATTCCTGATCTACGGCGGCCCGGACAAGCTGATCTACGCCTCCGCGGCCGTGAACCCGCATCCGCGCGTAGTGCTGGAGTCCTTCGCCGATTACACGTTGCCGGCGGAATCGCCGATCCCGCTCAACGACGAGGTACGCGCGGCGTTCCTCGGCGGCAACCTGGCCCGGCTGCACGGCATCGACGTCGACGAGCGCCGCCGCCGTCTCGCCGACGACCGCTTCGCCCGCGAGGTCGTCGCCAACGGCCTGCGGCCGCACTGGCAGGCCGTGCACGGCGCCGACGCATGAGCGCCCCGGATATCGGCGACCGGGTCCGGAACGCGCTCGGCGCGGTGCGCGACCCCTGCATGACCGCCGCCGGCCTGGATCTGTCCGTGGTTGACCTGGGGCTGCTGCGCGATGTACGGGCGACCCCCGACCGCATCGACGTGGACGTGACCTTCACCGAGCCCGGCTGCCCGTTCTCGCACCGTCTGCTGGACGAGTTGCACCGGGCCCTGGAAAGCCTCCCGGAGGGCGGGCACACGCACCTGAACATCGTCTGGTCGCCGCCCTGGACGCCGGCCGACATGACCCCGGCGGCCCGCCACCAGTTCGACGCCGCGCGGCGGCGACTGGGGCCGGGCGCCACCCGCACCATCCCCGTGGAGGAGATTTCACGATGAGCGAACGGGACCCGTCCGACCTGCTGATGCCGCTGTGCAGCCCGCCCTTCGGCAAGCTGCCGTTCCCCATGATCGAGTGCAAGATGGTCCTGGTGGCCTTCAAGGCCGACCCCGACGAGATCGCCCGCATCACCCCGGCGCCGCTGGAGCCGGACGGCGACACGCTGTATGCCTTCGTCGCCGACAACAACCAGCTCTCGCACTCGATGGCCTACCACGAGGCGGCGATCCTGCAGAAGGTCACCTACCAGGGCCGCAGCGCGGTCACCGTGCCCTACATCTGGACATCCACCGACACCGCCATGCTGGCCGGGCGCGAGCTGTTCGGCATGCCCAAGCTGATGTGCGACGACGCCGGCCACCTGCACGCCATCGCCAACGAGGTCAGCGGCAGCCTGGTCAAGTACGGCCGGACCATGATGGACCTGGGCATCGTGATCGACGCCCCGGGCACCATCGCGGACCTGCCGTTCGGCGCCGACTGGACGTTCGTGCGCCACATCCCCAGCCCCGACCCGAAGCGGCCCGCCATCCAGCAGCTCCTGTGGATCGAGTTGCAGGACTTCGCGCTCCAGGAATGCTGGCTGGGCCGCGGCTGGCTGGATATCTCGTATCCGAGCTCGTCCGGCATCGACCGTTTCGGGGCGTCACCGGTGGAACGTGCCTGGTACGGCCGCTTCTCCTGGGAACTGCGCGGCGCGACCGTGGAACGGGAATGGGAACTCACCGAAGGGAACAACTAGCAATGCCAATGATCCAGGATGCGGTCGACATCGTCTGCAACCCGTTCACGGCCCAGGAGCTGGACAAGGGCCAGACCGGGTTCGACCGCGAGTTCATGAAACAGGTGCGCATGCCGCGGGAGATGCACGACGGCGTCGCCATGCCCGATTACATCGCCAAGATGGACCGGGCCCGTATCGGCCGCTCGCTGCTGATCGCGGTGCGCGCCGGCGACATGCGCATGGCCGGCTCGGCCGAGATCCCCTACGACCAGGTGGCCGAGTACTGCCGCGCCTACCCGGACCGCTTCTCTGGCCTGGCCGGCGTCGACCCCTATCGCGGCATGCAGGGGCTGCGCGATCTCACCTACGCGGTCGAGGAGCTCGGCTTCGTCGGCGCCCACCTCTACCCGCACTGGTTCGAGCTGCCGCCGGACCACGCCAAGTACTACCCGTACTACGCCAAGTGCTGCGAGCTCGACATCCCGATCATGATGCAGGTCGGCCAGAACCTGGTGTACAACCGTCAGCGCGCCCTGCCGAGCGTCGGCCGCCCGATCTGCCTGGACCGGGTCGCGATCGACTTCCCCGAGCTCAAGCTGATCGGCATCCACGTCGGCGTGCCCTGGACCGACGAGATGATCGCCATGGCCTGGAAACACGAGAACGTGTTCATCGGCGGCGACGCCTACGCGCCCAAGTACTGGCCGCCGCAGTTCGTCCACTACCTGAACTCCTACGGCCAGGACAAATGCCTGTTCGGCACCGACTGGCCGGTGATCGACCCCGAGCGGGCGGTGGCCGAGATCGAGGCCATGGACCTGCGGCCCGAGGCCCGCGCCAAGCTCATGCGCGACAACGCACGCCGGGTGTTCCGGCTGCCGGAATCGGAGGCCGCATGAGCCGCAGTCCCGCCTACCACGACCTGACCATCGCCGGCGGCATCCGCGCCAGCGCCGCCCGCAACCCCGGCAAGGCCGCGCTGGCGCTGGGCGAGCGCGAGCTGACCTACCGCGAGCTGGTTTCCCGGTTGCACCGGGTCGGCAACGGCGCCGTCGACGGCCTGGGTCTGGGCGGCGGCCGGGCGGCGATCCTGGCGCCCAACTGCCTGGAATTCGTGGAACTGGTGGCGGGCCTGTCGGAAGCCGGCGTCACCGCCGTGCTGATCAATCCGAAGCTCACCCTGGACGAGATCGCGTTCATCTGCGCCGACAGCGAGGCGCGGGTGATCTTCGCCCATCCGGATCTGGCCGAGACCGCGCGCGCCGTGCCCGGCATCGAGCGCGTGATCACGCTCGGCGAGGATTACGAGGGCTGGCTGGCCGCCGCGGCGGACGATGCGCCGCGTGCCGAGGTCGCCGAGACCGACGCCTTCGCCATGCACTACACCGCCGGCACCACCGGCAAGCCCAAGGGCGTGCTGGTGTCGCACCGCTCGCGGGCGCTGACCTTCTTCGGCATGGCGGTGGAATACGGCTGCTACGGGCCGGACGACCGCGCCCTGGGCATCGCCCCGATGTTCCACGGCGCCGGCCTGGCCTTCGCCCTGGCGCCGGTGTTCTTCGGCGGCTTCTGCCGCATCCTGCCGCGCTTCGATCCCGAGGAGAGCCTGCGGCTGCTGGCCGAGGGCGGCTTCGGCACCACCTTCCTGGTACCCACGCATTTCAACGCCATCTTCAACCTGCCGCAGGCGACCCTGGACCGCTACCGGCGGCCGGCGGGCCTGCGTACCATCGTCTCCAACGCCGCGCCGCTGGCCCAGGCCACCAAGGAGCGGATCGTGGACTATTTCGGCGAGGGCATCCTGCACGAGACCTACGGTTCCACCGAGGGCGGCATCGTCACCAACCTGCGGCCGGCGGACCAGCTCCGCAAGCAGCGTTGCGTGGGCCTGCCGTTCGCGCACACCGAGGTCCGGTTGCTGGACGACGACGGCCGGCCGGTGCCGCAGAGCGAGGTGGGCGAGCTGTACAGCCGTTCGCCCTATCTGTTCAACGGCTACTGGAACCGCCCCGACGCCACCGCCGAGGCCCTGCGCGACGGCTGGCTGAGCGTGGGCGACCTCGCGCGGCGCGACGAGGAGGGCTACATCTACCTCGTCGACCGCAAGAAGGACGTGATCATCTCCGGCGGCGTCAACGTCTATCCGCGCGAGGTCGAGGAATGCCTGCACGCGCACCCGGACATCGCCGAGGCGGCCGTGGTGGGCGTGCCCGACGACTACTGGGGCGAGGCGGTCAAGGCCTTCGTGGTCGCCCGCGCCGGCGCGGCCCTGGACGCCGACGCGGTGCTGGCGCACTGCACGCCGCGGCTGGCCGGCTACAAGCTGCCCAAGACGGTCAGCTTCATCGACGCCCTGCCGCGCAACGCCGCCGGCAAGGTGCTCAAGCGCGACCTGCGCGACACCTGAGGAGCGACGCGATGTCCGAGACCCGATTCAAGGTGGCCGCGGCCCACGCCGCGTCCGAGTTCCTGGACACGCCCGCCGGCATCGACAAGGCCTGCCGGCTGGTGGCGGACGCCGGGGCCCGGGACATCCGCCTGCTGGTGTTCCCCGAGGTGTTCGTGCCGGGCTTCCCGCACTGGATCAACTGCTATCCGCCGTTGCTGCAGGCGCCGCTCAACCGGCGCTACATGGACGCCTCGATCGCGGTCCCCGGCCCCGAGGTGGACGCCGTGCGCGACGCCGCCCGCGCGGCCGGCTGCGCGGTGGTGCTCGGCGTCAGCGAGCGCGCCGGCGGCACCTGCTACAACACCCAGGTGTTCATCGACGCCGATGGCACCTATCTCGGCAAGCACCGCAAGCTGCAGCCGACCTACGCCGAACGCTACATCTGGGGTCAGGGCGACGGCGCCACGCTGCGCGTCTGGGACAGCGCGGTCGGCCGCCTCGGCGGGCTGGCCTGCTGGGAGCATACCCTCAACCTCGCCCGGCACGCGCTGATCCTGCAGGGCATGCAGATCCACGCGGCCTCCTGGCCGGCGCTGTCCACCCTGGCGGGTTTCGACGCCATGTTCGACGCCCAGGTCGACGCCATGATGCGCAGCCACGCCCTCACCGGGCAGTGCTTCGTGGTGGTGGCCGAGGACACGGTCACCGAGACGGCGCTGCGGGTGATGGAAGACGCCCTCGGACCGCAGGAGCTGGTCCGCGCCGGCGGCGGCTCGTCCGCGGTCATCCACCCCTGGGGCCACTACATCGCGGGCCCGCACACCGGTCCGGAGGAAACCCTGGTCACGGCGGAGATCGATCTCGACGAGATCGCCGACGTGAAGGCCATGGTGGACTCGGCCGGGCATTACTCGCGGCCCGAGGTCCTGCAACTGAGCGTGGACGCCCGCCCCCGGCACGGGCTGCGTCTGATCACCGACGACGAGGCCTGAGACATGGCGGAATTCAACGGCAAGACCGTGATCGTCAGCGGCGCGGCCAATCCCATCGGCATCGGCCGCGCCACCGCCGAGGCCTTCGCCCGCGAGGGCGCCGACGTGGCGTTGCTGGATGTGGACGCCGCCGGCCTCGCGGCCACGGCCGACGCCGTGCGCGCGCTCGGCGCCCGCGCCGTGACCGCGGTCTGCGATGTCGGCGACGCCGACGCGGTCGCCGATGCCCTGGCGGCCACCCGCGAGGGCCTGGGCCCGGTGGATATCGTCGTCTGCAACGCCGGCATCGCCCGGCGGCGACCTTTCCTGGAACTTACCGAGAACCAGCTCGGCGAGGTCATGGGCGTGAACTTCGGCGGTACCTTCCGCCTGATTCACGGCGCCCTGCCCGACCTGATCGAGCGCGGCGGGTCCGCCGTGTGCATCTCCTCGATCGCGGGCTGGCCCTGGGGCTGGCGGCGGCACGCCGACTACAGCGCCTCCAAGGCCGCCATCGAGGGCCTGGTGCGGGCGCTGGCCGCGGAGTTCGCCCCCCGGGGCGTGCGCCTGAACGCGATCGCGCCCGGCGCCGTGCGCACCGGCCAGACCACTGACGCCGAGAATTCCGTGGGCGAGGAAGGCCTGGCCGCGATCGCCGATCAGATCCCGCTGCGCCGCGTGGGCGAGCCGGCCGACATCGCCGACGTCGCCCTGTTCCTGGCCGGCCACCGCGCCCGCTATCTCACCGGGCAGACCCTGGTGGTGGACGGCGGCATCACCCTCGGGCCCCTGGACTGACCCGACGGCCACCGGCCGAACACGCCGGCGCAATTAAGGGGACGGTATACTTAATTGATTGCAATTAAGTATACCGTCCCCTTAATTCAAAAAGAACGGGGGTGCGGCCCGGGAGAGTAGGCCGCACCCCCAACACGCATGGGAGGAGTTTCTATGCTTCTATGCGACGGTCGCTCAGAACTGGTAGGTCAGACGCGCCATCAGCTGGTCGTTGTGGTCGAAATAGCCGAAGATCGTGGTGTCGTCGCTGGTTGCGGGCGAACCGGGAGGCGGCGTGCTGCCGTCGTCGAAGAAGATGTCGGCCTCCAGCTTCAACCGCCAATGGTTGCCCCACACGAACTGCACACTCGGGATCACGAACCCGCCGCCGTAGCTGACGTCGTAGCCGCCGGCGAGCTGCGGGTTGATGGTGTCGTTCTTGTAGTTCAGGCCCAGGATCGCGGTGGCGATCACCGAGTGCGACTTGGGATCGGCGGAATAGCCGACCAGCTGCACTAGGTCGTCGCTGTCCTCCAGGTCGACGATGTAGTCGTCGAAGATCTGCACCGAGAAGAACGACGGCCGGCTGGTCTTGAAGACCGTCTGCGTCCAGTCGACCTGCTTGTCCATGCGGATCATCAGGCTGACCACGTCCTTCTCGTCGACGCCGCAGATGCCGGCGATCGCCGCCTGGCCCGTGGCACCACAGACCGAGGGATCCTGGCCGACGTTGAAGGGCTTGTCCATCGCGTAGGCGATCTCGGTGCTGAACACCGCGTCGGCCTTGGTGGAGTAGCCGCTGGCGGTGAAGCCGATCACGTCGATGATCGGGTAGATCAGGCTGGCGAAGCCGTTGTCCGGCCCGTCACCCTCGTACGGCGCGAACACCGAGTTGAACACCGGGTCCGGGTTGTGGACGTGCAGGTAGTTGAACGAGTAGTTGATCCCACCGCCCGGCGTCAGGCCCGTCCAGCGGATGGCACCCTTGAGGTCGTCGGTGTCGCCTTCCTTGTGGTCGTACTGGTAGGGCGAGACGCCCGGATTCAGGAAGTCCACGCCCTTGTTCGGCTGATTCGACCAGCGGCCGCCCGACAGCCCGTAGGAGGTGCCGAAGTCACGGTCGCGGTTGAGATCGCCGCCCGGGATCAGCAACACTTGGAACGCCCCCTGCCACGGCGTGACCTGCTGGGTGATGTTCAGCATGTTCAGCGGCTTGCGGCTGTCCTCGTTCTCCGACACGAGGAAACTGCGCCACGTGTAGTCGAAGCCGTGGATCAGGTCGAGCGCTTGGAAGAAGTCGGTCTCGCCGAAGGCCACCTGCTGCCGGCCGAGCCGTACGTTGGTGGTGTTCGTGAGATCGAAGTCGATATAGGCCTCGCGGATCTCGTCGTTGTCGTAGATATCCTCCACGAGATCGTCGCCGCTATTGGCGCCGAGGTCCTCGAGATCCTCCAGATAACCCGTCTCCATCTCGCGCACGCTCCGCGCCTGGATACGGAAATCCACCGGTCCCACGTTGCCTTCCAGGGCCGGCTGGAACTGGGTCCTCACCATGGACAGACGGTACTTGTCGTCGCCCGGGTTCTCGGGCGGGTCTTCCAGGTTCATGGAGACATACTGGCGCAGGT
This sequence comes from Salinisphaera sp. PC39, assembly GCF_040361335.1. NCBI lineage: Bacteria > Pseudomonadati > Pseudomonadota > Gammaproteobacteria > Salinisphaerales > Salinisphaeraceae > Salinisphaera > Salinisphaera sp. PC39. The sequence goes on from NZ_APNM01000006.1 coordinate 101,727, forward strand.
AGCCGAACGCGGTGATCTCCCAACCGTCACCGCTGTAGCTCATCTGGGCCGACGCGGTGCCGGCGTGCGCGCCCAGCGCGCCTACCAGCAACGCGACCCACGTGCGCCGCCCAAAATGCTTCTCGTCGAGTCTTGTCATGGCCTCGTTCCCTCTCGTATCGCGTTGCGTTTCAGAACTGTGGTTGCAATCCGCCAGTCAATCGCTTCGGCGCGGCGCCGTTACCGGTCAGCCGCTCTGCGCGCGTGCGTCTGTGTCCCCCGCACACGCTTTATTGCGGGTCAGGAACCAGGGCAGCATCCGCCCCCCGAGCTCGCGCCCGGTCAGTTCCGCCGCCAGGTTCACCGCGTCCAGCAGACGCGGGACATCGATGCCGGTGCGGTAACCGCATTGCTCCAGCATCAGGACCAGGTCCTCGGTGGCCGTGTTGCCGGCCGCGCCGGGCGCGAACGGGCAACCGCCGAGGCCACCGATGGATGAATCGAAACGCCGCACGCCCGCCTGAAGGGCGGCCCAGGAATTGGCCAGCGCGAGGGCGCGGGTGTCGTGCAGGTGGGCCGACAGGCGGGCGACGTCGAAGCGCGACGCCAGGGCCGTGAAGCCTTCGTACACGGCCGTCGGCGCGGCGGCGCCGATGGTGTCGGCGATGATCACCTCGTCGGCGCCGTTGTCGAACATCTCGCCGGTGAGATCGACCACGCGCTCCAGCGGCACCTTGCCCTCGTAGGGGCACTCGAAGGCCACCGCCACATAGCCGTGGGCGCGCACGCCGTCGGCATGGGCGCGGGCGATGATGCGCTTGCAGACCTCGCGGGTCTCGTCCAGCGACATGCGGATGTTCTTGCGGTTCATGGTGTCGGTGGCGGACAGCACCACGTTCACCGAGCGCACGCCGGCCTCGAGCGCACGCTCGTAGCCCTTCTCGTTGGGGATCAGGGCGGCGTACTCGACCTCGTCGGGTCGCGGCAGGCTGGCGATCAGCTCGCCGGCGTCCGCCATCTGCGGCACCGCCTTCGGGGAAACGAAGCTAGTCGCCTCCATGTGGCGCACGCCGGCGTCGACCAGCAGCTCGGCCAGCCGGCACTTGCCCTCGGTGGGCACCGGCGTCGGCTGGTTCTGGAGGCCGTCCCGCAGGCCGACCTCGTTGATCACGACGGTCTCGGCGCTCATGCCACCACCCCCGCCTCGCGCAGCGCGGCGATCTCGTCCTCGCTCAGACCCAGCACCTCCGCCAGCACCTGGTCCGTCTGCTGGCCCAGAAGCGGCGGCGGCGCGTACGACTCCTCGCCGGTCTCGGACATCTTCATCGGGTTGCCCGGCATCCGGACCTCGCCGCCCTCCGGGTGGGCGACGTTGACCACCATGTTGCGGAACACGACCTGCGGATCGCTCAGCGCCTGCTCGAAGTTGTTCACCGGCGCGCAGGGGATGCGCTTGGCACGAAGCTGCTCCAGCCAATACTTCGCCGGCTTGGTGACCAGCACTTCCTCGATCTTCTCGTTGATGAAGTCGCGGTCGGCGAAGCGTCCGGGCTGGGTGCGGTACTTCTCGTCCTTGAGCTCGGGGACATCGATGACCTCCAGGAGGTTGTCCCAGAAGCTGTCGAAGATCACCGCGATGATGATGTAGTCGTCGGCGGTCTTGAACGTGTTGTAGGGCACGTGCACGAAGTGCGCGTTGCCCAGGCGCTCGGGGTTCTTCCCGGAGAGGAAGAACATGGTCGCCATGTAGTTCAACAGCGAGATCTGGCAGTCGAGCATGGATACGTCGACATGCTGGCCGCGCCCGGTGCGCTCGCGCGCGGCGAGCGCCGCGAGCACGCCCATGGCGCCGAACATGCCCCCGGCGAGATCGCCGATCGGAATGCCGGAGCGTACGGGGTCGCTGTCGGGATGGCCGGTGATCGACATGCCGCCGCCCATGCCCTGGATCACCTGATCGAAGGCCGGGCGCTGGGTATCGGGACCGGTCTCGCCGAAGCCGGTGATGGTGCAGGTGATGATGCCCGGGTTGATCTCGGCGAGGCGGTCGTGGTTGATCTTCAGACGCTCGGTGACGCCGGCGCTGAAGTTGTCGAAGACGATGTCCGCCTTCTCGACCATCCGGTAGAAGAGCTGCAGGCCTTCCTCGGACTTGAGATCGATGCACACGCTCTGCTTGTTGCGGGCCAGCGTCAGGAAATACGCGCCCATGCCGTTGAGCGAATAATCCTCGGCCGTCGCCAGCAGCTTCCGGGTGCCCTCGCCGCGGCCCGGCGGTTCCACCTTGATGGTGGTCGCCCCCAGATCGGCCAGGAGCATGGTGCCGTACGGCCCGGAGAGCATGTGGGTCAAATCGAGTATCGTGATCCCGTCCAAGGCCTTCATCAGTCTCTTCGTCTCCACGCTCGCGGGTTGTATTTCGGGTCGTTCCTGTACCGCCGTCGCCGCCGCCTGTACCGCCGGGCGGCGACCGTCCGCCGGACTGACAGGTTGGGAGCAAGCGCTATGCCAATCCGCGAGCCGGGGCGGCAAAGGCGGACCCGGGGATTGGCAAGAAACTGTTTTTGCAGGTGATTGCCCGGACCGCCCCGTGACGCCGACGGGACCGTCGCCCCCCTTCCCGACCACGCAGTTACCCGTTCTGCTACAGATGTGTTACGTATAGGAAACAGGCAGGCACCCGGGCGCACCGCCGCCCGATCCCACCGAGGTAACGAGGATGAAAGCGCCCAAGCAGCCGCAGCGACGCGCCCGCATCGCGGCGATCAGTTATCGCGGACTCAGCCGGCTGATCGGCAGTCTCACCCCCGAATACGCCGAGCGGGCGGACATGACGGTGATCGACAAGGTCTTCGACGAGGCCACCGAGATCGCGCGCGAGCTGGTGATGCGGGGCCAGGTGGACGTGATCCTGAGCGCCGGCGCGAACGGCGCCTATCTGGCGGACACCCTGGGCATCCCGGTGGTTCGCATCCCGGTCACCGGGGCGGACGTGATGCGCGCGCTGCTCAAGGCGCGGAAGATGTCGGACCACATCGCCGTGGTCACCTACCAGCAGCCCAACAGCGAGCTCGAGGAGATCAAGGACCTGGTCAACCTCGACATCGAGCAGCGCACCTACACCACCATCGACGACGCCAAGGAGACCTTCCGCGAACTGGCCCATCGCGGCTTCCGCGTGATCGTGGGCTCCAGCCTGATCACCGAGCTGGCCGAGCGCGAGGGCCTGACCGGCATCCTGGTGTACTCGCGCAACTCCGTGCGCTCGACCATCGAGGACGCCCTGGAGATCGCCCAGATCCGCTACACCGAGGAGCAGCGCGCGGAGCGCATCAACGCCATCCTGAGCCATCTCAACGAGGGCGTGGTGGCGGTCGACGCGGAACAGAAGGTCCTGCTGACCAATCCCGCCATGGAGACCCTGGCCGGCGTCACCGCCGAGAACGCCCGCGGCCGGCGGCTGGAGGATCTGGTGCCCGAGCTGGCGGTCGGCGAGGTGTTCCGCCACGGCCACGCCTCGCTGGGCCGGGTGGAGAAGATCAACAAGCGCACGGTGGTGACCAACCGCATCCCCATCCGCAGCGACGGCGACATCACCGGCGCGGTGCTCACCATCCAGGACGCGCAGGCGATCTCGCGCGCCGACCGCAGCATCCGCTCGCGCAACCGCCGTACCAAATTCCTGGCCAAGTACGAATTCGGCGACATCGCCGGCCGCTCGCCGGCGGTGCTGCGCGCCCGCGAACTCTGCGAGCAATACGCCGAGACCGACGCCACGGTATTGATCACCGGCGAGACCGGCACCGGCAAGGAGTTGTTCGTCCAGGGCATCCACAACGCCAGCCGGCGCCGCAACGCCCCGTTCGTGGCGGTCAACTGCGGCGCGATCCCGGACAACCTGCTGGAGAGCGAGCTCTTCGGCTACGAGGAGGGCGCCTTCACCGGTTCGCGGCGCGGCGGCCAGACCGGCCTGTTCGAACTCGCCCACACCGGCACCATCTGCCTCGACGAGATCGGCGAAATGCCGGTTTCGCTGCAGACGCGGCTGCTGCGGGTGCTGCAGGAGAAGGTGGTGTTGCCGTTGGGCGGCGACCCGGTACCGATCGACGTGCGGGTGGTCGCGGCCACCAACTGCGACCTCAAGCAGGCCGTGGAGGACGGCACGTTCCGCCGCGACCTGTACTACCGCCTGAATATCCTGCAGGTGAACCTGCCGTCCCTGCGCGAGCGCGGCGACGACGTGCTATTGCTGTCCGCCAAGCTGCTGCGGGACAAGCTGGGCTCGCTCGCGGGGGAACGCGACGTGGACGGCCTCGTCGAGCGACTGGCGCCCTATCTCCAGGCGCATGCCTGGCCCGGCAACGTGCGCGAGCTGGAGAACGTCATGGAGCGCCTGGCGGTGCTCTGGGCGGAGTCCGAGGACTTTCTGTCGCGCAACGTCGAGCGCCAGTTGCGCACCATCGTGCCGGAGTTCTTCGCCGCGGCGGACACCCCGCCGCCGGAGGACGCCGACTCCCTCAAGGAATTCGTCGAGCGCACCGAGATCCAGCGCATCCGCGACGCCGTCGAGGAATGCCACGGCAACATCAGCGAGGCCGCCCGCAAGCTCCAGCTCAGCCGCACCACGCTCTGGCGCAAGCTGCGCCGGCACGACCAGGAAGGCGCGACGGCCACCGCCGAGTGACCGTCTCCGGCGGTGGCCAATAAGAATATCGACCACAGAGGCGCACAGAGGGACACAGAGGAACATAACTGTTGTCCCGGATGCCGCGGCAGCGGCTATCCGGGCCAGGGCAGGGGCCGTCTGGATGCCGGATTCAGCACGAAAGCCTTTCCCGGACACGATCCAGGGCCCCATCAAAAACCTCTGTGCGCCTCCGTGCGCCTCTGTGGTTTCATTCCCCGCCAACCAAAGCCTGTAAGCCGGAATACTCCGACATGCCCGGCGATTCGCCGGAAACGGGCCTGACAACCCTTACCCCTGACGGAAGGTCACGACGGCGGAAAGCGCCTCGGCAAACGGCCGGCAAGAACATGGACCACAGAGGCGCACAGAGGGACACAGAGGGACACAGAGGGACACAGAGGAAAATGACTTTTGTCCCGGATGCGATCCAGGGCGCCCATCAAAAAACCTCTGCGCGCCTCCGTGCGCCTCTGTGGTTTCATTCCCCAGGCCGAGATGCCGAGCGCAGTAGTCTTGCAGACACCCTCTCAGCGGAGGACGTTCTCTCCGCTCATGAACACGTAAACCCGCTGGAACTTGCCGTCGCGGCAATACCAGAAGTTGCAGTTGTGCAGCTCGACCTCGCCGCCGTCGTGATCGACCAGGCGCACGTCGAAACGGGTCGCGATGCACTCGTTCTCGACATCCACGGTGTGCTCGAAGTTGCCGTGCCAGATGACCTGGTAGCTGTCGAACAGGGTCTGGAACATCTCGCGGACGCCGGCGTCGCGGCCCTCGTGGGTGATGGGGGCGGTCTGCACCGTCAACGAACCGTCTTCCTGGAAACAGTCCAGGACGGCCTGCATGTTCTTCCGGTCGACGTTGCCGAAATAGTGTTTCTCGACCATGTCGATGTAGTGCTGACGCGGAAACGCTGCCATGGGGTACCTCCTCAGGCTGTGTTGTCGGGGGCCCGCAGGGAATGGAATATCCCGTCCTGCGGGGTCTCGGGGGGCGGATAGGCCCGTTTGCTGTGGGTCAGGCCGAGCTGCAGCAGCAGCTCGCACTGCTTGTACATGACCAGGCCCGGGTTCACGACCGGCACCGGCAGGCGCTCGGCGAGCCAGGGATGCGACTGGTGCATGGTGGTGGAGCCGAGCACGATGACGTCGGCGCCGTCCTCCTCGATCGCGGCGCGGCACTGGGCCTCCAGCCGCGGGAACAGGACCTCCTCCTTGCCGGCCAGCAACTCGTTGAGATCGGGCCGGGTGTCGATCGAGCGCATCGAGGCCAACCGCGGCCAGAGACCGTGACGTGTCAGCGACTCGCGGTAGAGCGGGAACCAGGTATCCCACATGCTCACGATGCTGAAACGATGCCCGAGCATGCAGGCCGTGTGGAACGCCACCTGGCCCGGCCCCAGCACCGGGATGGTGAGCCGCGAGCGCAGCGCCAGCAGCCCGGAATCGCTGACCGTGTCGATACAGACCGCGTCGCAACCGTCCGCCTCGGCGCTCAGCCCGGCCTCGGTGATGGTCATGTCCATCAGCAGGGTCTCGTAGTAGCTGTCCGCCAGCCGCGCCCCGGTGCGCACCGACACGAAGGTCGGCTCGAACCCGGGCAGCGCCAGGTCCGAGGGCAACTGCGCGGCGCGATTGGCGACCCCCGCCTCGTCCATGGGCACCGGCACGATCACGCGGATTCTGCGGGTCATGACTGCTCTCCTCCTCGATACGACCCCGCATGACTGGCAAGAATGAGGCCACCGCCGCGGACGGACGCAACCGTCTGTTTGCGCTGCAAATGCCGCGACGTCCGGACGGGGCCCGCACCATGTGCATGACGCGTCCGCAACGGTGGCGTCGCATCGCTGCAACCATCACCCCCGCGGCCGGGACATGCCGGCATCGCCATCGCACGGGGAAAAACGCCAATGCGCACGGGCACCTGGCGCGGCCGGCGGGCACGACCCCGGATGACCGGCACGCTCCTTGCCACCTCCACCCGCAGCAAACCCATCCTGCGAGTGGAGATATGACCGACCAGAACAACCATCCGGGAGAGGACCGCTATCCGACCCTGTTCTCGCCGCTGACCATCGGCAACATGCAGGTGCGCAACCGCATCATGCAGACCGCCCACGCCAAGGTCTTCGGCTACCGAGACGGACTCACCAACCGGCGCGAGATCCACTACCAGCGCGAGCGCGCCCGCGGCGGCATCGGTCTGATGATCACCGGCAACCGCCTGGTGCACCCCACTTCCAATACCGCGTCACGCGGCTTCAACTGGGGCTACCGCAAGGAGATCATCGAGCGCGAGCGGGCCCTGACCGACGCCGTCCACGAGCACGGCGCCAAGATCATCGCGCAGCAGAACCACTTCGGCGTCAACGGCTCCAGCTCGGCGATGGACGATTACCGCGTGCTGTGGTCGGCCTCCAACGTGAAATCCCCCGCCTTCGGCGAGACGCCCAAGCCGATGGAGCCCGAGGACCTGGAGTCGGTCGCCGAGCACTGGGCGTTGTGCTGCGCCTATTCCCGCGAGGGCGGCTTCGACGGCGTGGAGGTGCACCTGGCGCACAGCTACCTGCTGCACCAGTTCATCTCCGAGCTGTTCAACAAACGCACCGACGAGTACGGCGGCAGCTTCGAGAACCGCATGCGCTACCCACTGGAAGTCATCCGCCGGGTACGCGAGCGCGTCGGCGACGACTTCGTGGTCGGCATCCGCATCCCGCTCACCGAGATGGCGCCGGGCGGCTTCGAGGTGGACACGGCGGTGCGCATCGCCAAGACCGTGGCCGACACCGGCCTTATCGACTACGTGAACACCACCGCCGCCACCTACCACAACATCGGCTACGGCATCCCCACCAACGACGTGCCCGAGGGCTGGCTCCTGGAGCGTCTGGCCCAGGTCAAGGCGGCGGTGGACCTGCCGGTGTTCGCGGTCGGCGGGATCAAGGATCCCACCATGGCCGAGAACGCCCTGCGCTCCGGACAGGCGGACATGATCGCCATGACCCGCGAGCAGATCGCCGACCCCGAGTACGCGCGCAAGCTGCGCGAAGGCCGCGACGACGAGATCACCCACTGCATCCGCTGCAACCAGGGCTGCATCGGACGGCTCTTCCAGGCCCGCCCGATCACCTGCATCCTCACGCCCGGCACGGGCCGCGAGGAGCGCCTGGGCCGCGACACTCTGGTGCCCGCGGCGAATCCCGGCCACTGGGCGGTGATCGGCGGCGGCCCGGCCGGCATGAAGGCGGCGGTCACCCTGGCCGAGCGCGGTCATCGCGTGACGCTGTTCGAACGTGACGAGACTCTGGGCGGACAGATCAAGCTGGTCCTGGAGCAGCCGCACCGGGGCAGCTTCGCCTGGATACCGCACGACCTGGGCAAGCAGATGGACCGCCTCGGCGTGGACGTGCGCCTGGGCACCGCCGCCGACCGCGCCGCCATCGAGGCGCTGGCGCCCGACGGCGTGATCGTGGCCACCGGTTCACAGCCGCGGACCACCGGCTTCTCCAGCGTCAACCCGATGGTGCCGGTGGTGCCGGGCACCGACCAGGACAACGTGCTCACCACCCCCGACGTGCTGCGCGATCCGGCGCGGGCCGGCAAGCGCACCCTGATCCTCGACGACGACGGCAGCCGCTACGTCCTCGGCACCGCCGAACGTCTGCTCGCCGAGGGCTGCGCGGTGCATATCGTCACCCGCTTCAACGGCATCGGGCCCAACCTGGCGCCGACCCTGGACCTGCCGATGGTGCTCAACCGGCTAGGCGAGGGCGGCATGGAATACACCGTCAATCACTGGATCAAGTCGATCGAGGGCGACACCGCCACGGTGTTCGACATCTTCACCGGCCGCGAGAAACGGCTCGAAGGCTTCGACAGCTTCCTGCTGTGCACCGGCCACGAGGCCGAGGACGGACTCTACTTCGAGCTCAAGGAGGCCCTACCCAACGTCCACCGCATCGGCGATTGCCACGCCCCGCGCCAGGTGGAGCACGCGATCTACGAAGGCGTGCTCGCCGGGCGTGAGCTGTTCGACCCGGCGACCCGCTACTTCGAATGCGGCGAACTGGAACAGTGGCCTTGATATATCAACCACAGAGGCACAGAGGCACAGAGGAAGGTCTGAATGTAAGCAAATAACCCCGGCGGACACGGTAAGTGAGAGGGTTGAAGAGCCACCTCGTATGCTTGTGTTCCCGTGGTTGCATCAAGACTTCAAAATCTGTGCATCGCTCCGTGTCTCTGTGCCTCTGTGGTTAGTCCGCATCAATCGGCGTCGTCGGCGATGATGTGGGCCGAGGTCAGGCCGCCGGTGACGGCGTCGTCGAAATAGGCGATGCGCCAGTCCTTGTAGGCCAGGTAGGGCGGGCCCTTCATGGGCAGCCCCGCGGCCTGCAGGCGCTCGTAGGCGTCGTCCACGTCCGCCACGCCGAAGGCCAGATGAAAGAAGCCTTCGCCGTGACGCGCCAGGTAGGCATGCAGCGGGCTGTCGGGCGTGGCCGGGGCGACCAGCTCGATGTTGACGTTGGCCAGCTTGAAGATGGCCACCTCGGCGCCGCGCGAGTGCACCGGCCCGCGCTCGGCCAACGGCACCGCCAGCAGCGTCTCGAAACGCTCGATGGCGGCGTCCAGGTCGCCGACCACGAAGGACAGGTGATGCAACCGGTCCAATGCCGGGCGCTCGCCGTCGTTCGCGGCCCCGCTCACGGTTCACCCCCGCCGGCGTCGACCCGGTCCGGGAACAGCCACGGCGCCTCGCGCGCGCGGCGTGCCTCGTAGGCACGGATCGCGTCCGCCCGCTGCAGGCTCAGGGCGATGTCGTCCAGGCCTTCCAGCAACCGCGTCTTGATCGAGGGCTGGATATCGAAGCCGATGCGCTCGCCGTCCGGGGTCGTCAGCGCCTGTGCCGCCAGATCGACGTGCAGGGCGTAGCCCTCGCGCTCGTCCACGGCCCGGAACAGACGGTCCACCTCGGCTTCGTCCAGGGCGATACAGAGCAGGCCGTTCTTGTAGGCGTTGGCGAAGAAGATGTCGGCGAAGCTGGGCGCGATCACCGTCCGGAAGCCGGCGTCCATCAGCGCCCAGACCGCGTGCTCGCGCGACGAGCCGCAGCCGAAGTTCTCGCGTGCCAGCAGGACGGCGGCATCGGCGTAGCGCGGCCGGTTGAGCACGAAGTCCGGGTTCTGCGGCCGACGCGCGCAGTCCTGGCCGAGTTCGCCCTCGTCCTCGTAGCGCCAGTTGTCGAACAGGAACGGCCCGAGGCCCTCGCGGGTAACCGCCTTGAGGAATTGCTTGGGGATGATGGCGTCGGTGTCGACACTGGCGCGGTCCAGCGGCGCCACCACGCCCGTGAATGCGCGGAACGGTTCCATGGTCAGACCTCCTCCTGGCGCGGATCGACGAAATGGCCGTGGACGGCGGCGGCCGCCACCATCACGGGGCTCGCCAGGTGGCTGCGCCCGCCGCGCCCCTGGCGGCCCTCGAAGTTGCGGTTCGAGGTCGAGGCGCAGCGCTCGCCCTCGGACAGCCGGTCGGGATTCATGCCCAGGCACATCGAGCAGCCGGCGCCGCGCCATTCGAAACCGGCTTCGATGAAGATCCGGTCCAGCCCCTCGCGCTCGGCCTGCGCCTTGACCAGGCCGCTGCCCGGGACCACCAGGGCCTGCTTGATGTTGGCCGCCACGCGGCGGCCGCGCACCACGGCGGCGGCGGCCCGCAGGTCCTCGATGCGGGCGTTGGTGCAGGAGCCGATGAAGACCTTGTCCAGCGGCACATCCTGCAGGCGGCTGCCCGGTTTCAGATCCATGTAGGCCAGGGCCTCGGTCATCGCCCGGCGCCTGCCGGCGTCGGACTCGTCCGCCGGATCGGGCACGCGGCCGGTGACCGGCATCACCATGCCCGGGGTGGTGCCCCAGGTGACCTGCGGCTCGATGGTCGCGGCGTCCAGCTCGACCTCGCGGTCGAACACCGCACCCTCGTCGCTGACCAGCTCGCGCCACGCGCTCTCGGCCCGCGCCAGGGTCTCGCCTTCCGGCGCGTACGGCCGGCCCCGCACGTACTCGATAGTGGTGTCGTCGACCGCGACCATGCCGGCGCGGGCGCCGGCCTCGATGGACATGTTGCACACGGTCATGCGGCCCTCGACCGACAGCGACCGAATGGCACTGCCGGCGTACTCGATCACGTGGCCGTTGCCGCCGTCGGTGCCGATCTCGCCGATCAGGGCGAGGATGATGTCCTTGGCGCCCACGCCGGGCCCCAGCTCACCCTCGACACGCACCCGCATGTTGCGGGACTTGGGCATCGCCAGGCACTGCGTGGCCATCACGTGCTCGATGTCCGAGGTGCCGATGCCGAACCCGAGCGCGCCCAGGGCGCCGTGGGTGGAGGTGTGCGAATCGCCGCAGACCACGGTCATGCCCGGCAGCGTCAGGCCCTGCTCGGGGCCGATGATGTGGACGATGCCCTGGCGCCGGTCGGTCAGCGGGAACAGGGTGACGCCGAAATCGCGGCAGTTGCGTGCCAGTGCCTCGAGCTGGATCTTGGCGATGGGATCGTCGATGCGCTCGCGGTGGACGGTGGGCACGTTGTGGTCCACGACCGCCAGGGTGGCGGGTATCCGCCAGAAATCGCGCCCGGCCAGACGCATGCCCTCGAAGGCCTGCGGCGAGGACACCTCGTGCACCAGGTGGCGGTCGATATACAGCAGGGACGTGCCGTCGTCGTTGTCGCACACGACGTGCGCCTCCCAGAGCTTGTCGTACAGGGTCTTGGCGGTCATATGGTTCTCCTCCGTCCTTGTGTCCCCGCTAGCGGTCGGCGGCATGGCCGGGGCGGAAACTGCGCCCCAGCAGGAACACCCCGGCGAGCGCCATCGCGAAGCCCAGCCATTGCCAGGGCCGCATCGACTCGCCCAGGAACGCGTATGCCATGCCCACCGTGAACACGGGTCCCAACAGGTTGATCGCCGCCGAGGAGTCGGTATCGATCCGGCGCAGACCCTCGGCGATCAGCAGGATCGGCAACACCGTCGACACCAGACCCAGACCGACAGCATGGGCGTACACCGGCCATGACTGATCGAGCAGGAGATGCCCCGGCCGGGTCGCCAGGAAGTGCGCCAGGGTCGCGCCCCCGGCGATGCTCATCAGATAGGTCGAAAAACGCACCGTGGCCAGGCGCCGCACCAGGTCGCCGGCCGTGAGGTAGTAGGTCGCGAAGATCAGGGCCGCCGCGAGGATCAGCGCCAGCCCCAGCCACTCGCCCTGGAACTGCTCGCGGCCGCCGGCCGCCAGGGTGACCACCACGCCGCCGTAGGCCAGCCCCATCGAGAACCAGGTCGCGGCACGCAGGCGCCGGCGGGCGAAGAGCGCCCCGAGCAGCACCACGAAGCAGGGATACAGGAACAGCAGGATGCGTTCGAGGATCGCGGTGACTGTCTGCAGCCCGTAGAAATCCAGGAAGGAGGCGAGGTAGTAGCTGGCGAAGCCGGCCCAGGCCATCCGCAACCAACCGCCCCGCCCCAGCGGCAGGCCCGGCTCGCGCGAGATCAGCAGGAGCAGCCACAGCACCGGCACCGCGACCAGCGAGCGCAGGGTCATCAGCGTGATCGGGTCCACGCCGTACGGATAGGCGAGCTTGGTGAAGATCGCCTTGGCGGAGAAGCCCAGCACCCCGAGCACGGTGGCAGCATAGCCGATGCGCCGCCCCGCCCGGCCGCCGTCCGTCATGGTCACCGGTCGCGGTGCGCGGCGGGACGATTCCGCCGCGGCGCGACCGGCCGTCGGCGATCGCCATCGTCGCTCGTCGTCTCGACACTCATACGGGGACGATCGCAAGCTTCGCGCCAGACCGATCCGATCGGGGAGACCGCCCGCAAGTCATTGTCGAAACGGATGAAACCGCGTCGCCCGTCGGCCTCCGGCAAAATCCGCGGCAACGGCTGTTTCAGCCCCGTTACCGTCACGTTTCGCATCTGCGCCTGTGTGCGCCGGAACGCGCCCCGCCAGGCACTAAGGTTCGCTCCCGTACGGCCGATCTATGGCCTATCGGCCGCGGTAGCACGGAACCCGCCCGGACACGGGCGATCGCGGGGCGGCCGACCGATTGGCATACGGGTGAACGTTTATGGCAAGACCGCAGTCTGCCTTGGGACCGACCTTCGCCGCGGGACGGCGGCGCCGCTGGCGCGGCCTGCCCGAGCTGGGCTTCCGCCCGGCCATGGAGGCACGTTTCCGCGATTACAAGATGGACCGGCGCCGCGGCCTCATGAGCGTCGGCCTGCTCCTGGCCGCGGGCATGCAGCTCGCGTTCGTCTTCCTGGATCGCGTCGTGCTGGGCGGCCACATGGCCTGGTGGGAGGCGGGGCTGCTGATCGGTCTGGTCACGGTGCCACAGGCCGGACTGGCCCTACTGGTGCGCACGCGTCTGTCGTCGGACAACCTGCGCCGTGCCGTACCCGCCGCGGTCGTCTGGGGCGCCCTCGTGATCTGCGCCTTGCTCGCGGTCGGGCCCGGTATGCGCAACGGCCTGCCGTATGCCTGGGAGGCGACCATCCTGCTGGTGATCTTCGCCTGCGTGTTCACCGGCCTGCGCTTCAGCCGGCTGCTGGCGCTCTGCCTGTTGGTCTTCGCGGCTTACCTGGGCTTCCAGATCCTGGCGAACGCGGATTACCGGGCCCTGATCTACGGCGCCTATTTCCTCGCGATGGCGGGCACGCTGAGTCTGACCGGCGAGTACCTGCTGGAGCGCAGCGAGCGTTTCGAGTACCTGTTCCGGCTGCGCCTCAACCGCCAGATCGACCGCGACCCGCTCACCGGCCTGAGCAACCGGCGCGTGCTCTACCGCTCGCTGCGCACCGTCCTGGACCTGGGACGGCGGCAACAGCGGTACGTGGCGGTGGCGATGATCGATGTCGACGGCTTCAAGGAGTACAACGACCGCTTCGGACACCTCGCCGGCGACCGCCACCTGCGCCGGGTGGCGGCGGTGTTGCGCAAGGCGGCGCACCGCCCGCTGGACTGCGCCGCGCGCTTCGGCGGCGACGAGTTCTGCATGATCTGGTACGACGTCGGCCCCGACGGCGCCGAACGTATCGCCGAGCGCATCGACGAGTTGGCCCGCGAGGCCGGACTGGCGGGCACGCTCAGCATCGGCAGCGTGGTGATCCCGCCGGACGAGTTCAGCGAACGCGGCGCCGTTAACACGCGCACCGCCGATATCGTCCTCCAGTACGCCGACCGCCAGCTCTATCGCGAGAAACTGCGGCGCAACGGCGGGGCCGGGGACGCTTGATCCCCGCGATGGCCAATCGCGGCGGCAGCGTCAGGCCCGGCACCATGTCCTTCGGCAACCACGCCGCGATATTCCGGGCCGATGCCGTCCGGCGGCTGATCGAGCACGCGCGGACGTGCCGGCGCCACGCGGAAGCGTCCCCCGACTCGGCGGGCCACGCCGGAGGCCCGGATGGCGCGCCGGCCGGCCTGCACCTGGTCGCCGACATCGCCGTGTACCTGACCTCGAACGGGCTGCCGCCGATGGCCGCCGACAACGGCTCCGGCGTGTTCGCGGCCTATGCCGAGCAGTTCTATCCGCTCAAACCCGACCCGACCCGGCCCGCGGCGGACGACGAACCGGTCGTGGCATGCCGCTTCGTGCCGCTGGAACAGATCGAGCCCATGGCCGAGGTGTACGATCATCTGTTCATAAAGCTCCGCGGCGACGATCTGGAGATCGGCGGCTTCAACGCCTGACCGAACGCCGCGCCCCGCTTTTACCGGCGGGGTGAAAATTCTGTAGGGTATATACGGGGACGCCCGAAGGCACTTCGAAAACGGGGCGTTGGGGGACAACGTGACGGGACACTACGGGATTGCGGTGATCGGCGCCGGTCCGGCGGGCCTCAGTGCCGCCGGGCGTGCCGCGGAGCACGATGCGCAGGACGGCGAGGCCGGCCATATCCTGCTGGAAGGTGCGCCGCACCACGCCAACACCATCCAGCGCTACCAGAAGGGCAAGCACGTCATGGACGAGCCGGGCTACCTCGACCTGAGGAGCCCGATCGAGTTCAATGCCGGCACCCGCGAGGCCATCCTCGATACCTGGGCGGAGGACATCCGCGCCACCGGGATCAATCTGCAATGCGGCGCCGAAGTCACCGCCATCGACGGCGAGCGCGGCGACTTCACCCTGCGCTGCGCCGACGGCACGGAGATCACCGCCGACAACGTGATCCTGGCCATCGGCACCCAGGGCAACCCCCGCAGGCTCGGCGTCGAGGGCGACGATTCCGCCTTCGTCCAGTACCAGCTCGACGATCCCGACGAATACGCCGACGAGGATATCGTCGTGGTGGGCGCGGGCGACGCCGCCATCGAGAACGCTCTGGGCCTGGCGCGCCAGAATCGGGTGGTGATCGTCAATCGGCGCAACGAGTTCAGCCGCGCCAAGCAGGGCAACCTGGACGCGGTCCTGGCGGCGATCAACGACCGCGACCTGGCGTTCTCCTGCCGCTACCAGAGCAACGTCAAGGGCCTGCAACCGCCGTCCGCGCCGGGCGAACCCGGCGCCATCGTGCTGGATACCCCGGACGGCGAGGAAGCCATTCCCTGCCACCGCGTGATCGCGCGCCTGGGCTCCATCCCGCCGCGCGGCTTCCTGGAGCGCTGCGGCATCGAGCTGCCCAACGAGTCGCCCGAGGCCCTGCCGGAGCTGGACGAGCATTACCAGTCCAACGTGCCGGGCCTGTACGTGATCGGCGCCCTCGCCGGCTACCCGCTGATCAAGCAGGCGATGAACCAGGGCCACGACGTGGTCGAGTTCATCAAGGGCCACGACATCAAGCCGGTCGAGCACCCGCTGCTGCAGCTCAAGTTCGGCCTCCTGCCCTACCGCGCCGACGTCGACGAGATCCTGGCGCTGTACCAGCAGCGGGTACCGATGTTCGCGCGCATGAACACTCTGGCCTTCCGCGAACTGATCCTGGAAAGCGAAATCCGCTACGCGGTGGGCGACGAGACGGCGCACGAGGAACTGCGCGAGCGCCGGCGCACCCTGCGCGAACGGCGCATCGCCGAGATCGAGCAGGCCCGCGCCGACGAGGACCGGCGTCGCAGCGAGGCCGGCAAGCCGCCCAAGCCGCGGCGGCCGGTCGAGGAGCCCGATATCACCAAGCTGCTGCGGGCCGGCGATTATGTCTACCGCGACGGCGAATACACCAACACCTTCTTCACCATCGTCGAGGGCGAGGTCACGCTGCGCTCGGACAACGGTCCCGAGACCCGACTCACCGCCGGCCAGTTCTTCGGCGAGATGAGCCTGCTGTCGGGCCGGCCGCGCATCGGCGACGCCGTGGTCTCGGCCGACACCATCCTGATCGAGACGCCGCGGCGCACCATGGTCAAGCTGATGGCGGCGAACGCCGAAGTGGCCGAGGGCATCGAGACCGTCTTCCTGCAGCGCACGCTGCAGCAGTTCTTCGCCCCGTCGGTCAGCTACAGCGCGCTGCGCGACATCGCGCGGCAGGTGACCACCAGCCGCTTCAACCGGGGCGACACCATCTACAGCGAGGGCGATACCGGCGACCGCCTGTACCTGATCCGCAGCGGCACCGTCGCCCTGACCAGCCGGCGCGACGGCCGCGAGATCGCCGTGGGCCATCCCCAGTCCGGACAGACCTTCGGCCAGATGGCGCTGATGGGCGATCCGGTGCGCCGCGAGTCGGCGGTGGCGGCGGTGCGCACCGAGGTCATCGAGATCGAGCGCGAGGAATTCCTGGCGCTGTTGCGCAAGTCGCCGGACTCGGTGCCCCAGCTACAGGCGGAGACCACCCGGCAGTTGCAACAGGCCTCGCGGATGGAGGCGGTGCCGGAAAGCAGTTCCGTGATCTCCTTCCTCCTGGACCAGGGCCTGGGCGAGGCCACCGACGCGTTGGTGATCGACGAGACCCTGTGCATCGGCTGCGACAACTGCGAGATCGCCTGCGCGGAGACCCATGACGGCGTCTCCCGCCTGAACCGCAAGGCCGGCATGCGCTTCGCGCACGTCAACCTGCCGATCGCCTGCCGCCACTGCGAGCAGCCCCACTGCATGAAGGAATGCCCGCCGGACGCGATCCACCGCGAGCCCAGCGGCGAGGTATTCATCGACGACTCCTGCATCGGCTGCGGCAACTGCGAGACCAACTGCCCGTACGACGTCATCAAGATGTCCTACGAGCCGCCCAAGAAGCCCGGCCTGCTGCAGTGGCTGCTCATGGGCCGCGGTCCGGGGCCGGGCGAGGATCCGCTGGCCGAGCCGACCGAGGCCGCGCAGGAGGCCGGCAAGAAGGCCGTGAAATGCGACGCCTGCCGCGACCGGCCCGCGGGCCCGGCCTGCGTCCAGTCGTGCCCGACCGGCGCCGCCGTGCGGCTGAGCCCGGCGGACTTCGCGGACCTGGCAGAACGGAACTGATCAACGAGGAGCGGGACCCTGTACGTCAACATCCTCAGATTCGCGGGGCGGCGCTATCTCTGGTGGTCACTGGCACTGGTGGCCGCCAGCGCCGGCATCTACCTGAGCCAGGACCCGGCCCTGCCGCCCAACGGCGGCAGTTGGCAGGGCTACACCCTGGGCGGCCTGGGCCTGGCCCTGATCCTGTGGCTGGCCTGGCTGGGCATCCGCAAGCGCCAGTACCGCAACAATCGCGGCACGTTGGAGGGCTGGGCCTCCGCGCACGTCTACCTGGGCGGGATCGCCCTGCCGGTGGCGGCCACCCTGCACGGCGGCTTCCAGTTCGGCCTGAATGTCCACACCCTGGCCTACGCGCTCATGGCCGGCGTCATACTGAGCGGCCTGTACGGGCTGTACACCTATCTGCGCTTCCCGCCACTGCTGGTGCGCAACCGCGGCGACCAGTCCATGGACGAGCGTCTCGCGGAGCTCGACCGCATCGACAAGGAAGCCCTGGAAACCGCTTCGCGGTGCGACGAGAGCGTGCATACCGCGGTCCACAGCGCGCTCGACCGCACCGCCGTGGGCGGCGGCTTCCGCGACCAGCTTTTCGCGCGCGACCGCTCGCGGGTACTGCTGCCGGGCACCGGCAAGCGCGAGGGCCGCAATGTCCTGGTCGCCAACCGCGGGCAGCGGGCGGTGGTCGACTACCTGGCGCAACGGATTCCCGACACCAGCAAGCACGGCGAGGCCGAACGCCTGCGCGAACTGCTGTACGTCTTCGGGCGCCGCGCCGAGCTGCTGCAGCGCCTGCGCCGCGAGATCAGCCTGCAGTTGCGCATGAAGCTGTGGCTGGCCATTCATGTTCCATTGACCGTGGCCCTGCTCGCGGCGCTGACGGTCCACGTCGTCACGGTGTTCTTCTACTGGTAGCCCGATGCTGATCCTGCTCCGACAAATCCGCATGCGCGGCGAGCGCATCGTCGACCAGCGCGACCTGGAGCTGGATACGGCCGCCCTGCGCGTGGGCAGCGGCAAGGGCCAGGACCTCCAGCTTTTCGGGGACGGCATCGGCGCCGAGCACGCGGTGCTGCGGCCCCAGGCCGGCGGCCGCCTGCGCATCGATACCCGGGGAGGCGGTCGGATTCGCGTCGATGGCCAGGACGTCGCCCGGGCGGAGTTGGCACCGGACGAATGGGCGCGCATCGGCCCGCACCGGCTGGCGCCGGTGGCGGCGCCGCCCGGCTTCGACGCCGCCGTCGAGGTCCGCATCGACGCCGACGCGGCCCAGTCGATCAAGGACCGCCTACGCAGCGAACTGACACTCAAGCTGCCGCGGGTGCGGCGACACGCCTACGGCCTGGCCCTGCTGGTGCTGCTCGTGGGGCTGGCGTTCCCCATGGCCGGGTATTTCGATGATCGGGCGGACGCCACGATCGAGCGCTTCGGCGGCCCGACCGACGATCTCTGGTCCAGCGGTCCCTTGGCGTCCGCCCATCACGTGCCGGGCATCGCCGATGATTGCAACGCCTGCCACGTCGAGCCCTTCAAGCGCGTGAGCGACGAGACCTGTATCGGCTGCCACGAGCGCACCACCGTCCATTTCGCGCCCGTACACCCGCTCACCGAGGAATTCGACGGCGCCTGCCGCGACTGCCATCGCGAGCACAACGAACCCTCCAACCTGATCGTGCGCGACAAGGGCCAATGCACCGACTGCCACGCCCGCGCCATGCGCCGGCTGGCCGACGCCGCACCCGCCGTGGACGGCATGCCGGTCGCGCGGGCGCCGGACGAGATGCGGCCGGTGACGGCCTTCACCGCGGGCGGCCACCCCGATTTCCTGGCCTCGGTGCTGCGGCCCGCCGACGACCCGGCGGACGGCGAGCGCTGGCGGGTCCATCGCCAGCCGCTGGACGGCGCCGACGCGCACGAGTCGTCGCGCCTCAAGTTCCCGCACGACATCCATCTCGACGCGGACAAGGTGTCGCTGGCGGACGGCCCGTCGAGCGTGGACCGGGCCCTGGCCTGCGACGACTGCCATAGCCTCGAGAAGGAAGGCGAGCACTTCCGCGCCATCACCATGGAGGACACCTGCGCCGGCTGCCACAGCCTCGCCTTCGACGACGCGCAACCGGACCGCCAGTTGCCGCACGGCGAGCCGGCGACACTGCGCACGCACCTGGAGGAATACTACGTCCGCCAGGCCGCGATCCAGCGCCGCGCCGAACCGCCCCGGCCCGCGCGCCGCGTGCCGGACGAGCCGATCACCCGCCGCTGCGAGGGCGAGCCGCTGGACTGCGGCCGCGAGTGGGCCGACGCCGAGATGGACAAGCTGTTCACCAAGGCCGGCTGCGTGAGCTGCCACGAGGTCGAGCGCGGCGAGGACGAGTGGACGGTGGCGCCGGTCAAGCTGGTGCGGGACTGGTTCCCCGCCGCCCGCTTCGACCACCGGCCGCACCTGAACCCGGGCGCCCGCGCCGACGGCGAGACCTGCCTCGGCTGCCACGAGGCCACCGCCTCGTCGCACAGCGAGGACATCCTGATGCCGGGCATCGACAACTGCGTCACCTGCCACGCCGAGGACCGGCCGCGCAGCGTGGCCCTGCAATGCGTGGACTGCCACTCGTTCCACCGCCCCGGCATGGCCCTGATGGGAGAGCACTGAGATGGCCCGTCCGCCGATCATCGCGCTGCTGCTCGCCGGCGCCGCGGCGCTGGCCGCCTGCCAGTCCGGCGGCAGCCGCGACGACGATCCCGACGCCCGCGGCTCCAACGCCGGCACCGACTGCAACGGCGAATGCGCCACCTCGTTCGGCAGTCTGGACGAGGTCCGGTTGACCGCGGACGACGTGCGCCAAGTGATCGGCCAGGCCGTGGCCCAGGCCGGCGCCATGGACACCGCCGCCACCGTCGCGGTGGTGGACCGCGTCGGCAACGTGCTCGCGGTGTTCCGCATGACCGAGGTCCTGGCCGGCGGCGATCGCGAGGTGACCATCGTCTCGAAGCCCGACGGCCAGGGCGGCTCGGAGATCGACGGCGGCCTGGAGGCGCTGCAACTGCCCGTGAGCGGCGCCGCCCCCGGCGACGGCCTGGCGGCGATCGCCAAGGCGATCACCGGCGCCTACCTGTCCAGCGAGGGCAACGCCTTCTCCACCCGCACCGCGAACCAGATCGTGCAGCGGCACTTCAACCCGAGCGAGGACAACCAGCCGGGCGGCCCGCTGTTCGGAGTCCAGTTCAGCCAGCTCGCCTGCTCCGACTTCGCCCTGCGTCTGCCCGACGACGCCGCGGCCGGTCCCAAGCGCTCGCCGCTGGGCCTGGCCGCCGATCCGGGCGGTTTCCCGCTGTACAAGAACGGCACGCCCGTGGGCGGCGTCGGGGTGATCTCGGACGATTTCGTCTACGGCCTGGACCCGAGGGTCACCGACTTCGACGACGACAGCGACGAACTGATCGCGCTGGCGGCCACCTACGGCTACGCCGCGCCCGCCGACCGCGAGGCCAACCGCATCACCGTCGAGGGCAAGACCCTGCGCTTCTCGGACGCGGATTTCGACGACGTGTCCGGCGCGGCCCGCAACGCGGGCCCCGTGACCGACGGCGTCGAGGGCGACCTGATCGCGGTGCGCGACTACTACGAGCCGGCGGGCGGCTTCGGCACCGGCGTCGCCTTCGGCCAGCCGGCATCCGGCATCCGTCCGGACCCGGACGGCGACTTCCCCGGCCGCGATGCCTTCGTGTTCGTCGACGGCACGGACACCGAGCGCTACGACCCCCAGGCCGGCGCCGCCCTGTCCGCCGAGGAGGTCCGGGTAATCCTGGACGAGGCCCTGGGCGTGGCCAACGCCGCGCGCGCACAAATCCGCTATGTCGAACTGGCATCCTCGGCGCGCGTGACCGTGTCGGTGGTGGACACCGACGGCACCGTGCTGGGCATGGCGCGCACCCGCGACGCGCCCGTCTTCGGCGCCGACGTCTCGCTGCAGAAGGCGCGCACCGCGGTGCTGTTCTCGTCCACCGACGCCGCCGGCTACATCCAGGGCCTGCCGGACGCGCAGTACGTGCAGCCGGACCTGACCTCCCCGGCGCCCGCGCGCGCCATCGACCTGGGCGACTACGTGCAGGCGGCCAAGGATTTCATCGGTGCCACCGCGCTCGAGGACGGCACCGCCTTCTCCGACCGCGCCGGCGGCAACCTGTCGCGCCCGAACTATCCGGACGGCCTCAACGAGCCGCCCACGGGCCCCAACCCGCCGGGGCCGTTCAGCAAGCCGCCGGGCGAATGGAGCCCGTTCTCCACCGGCCTGCAGCTCGACCTGAGCTTCAACGCGCTGAGCAGCCACCTGCTGTACGTCTTCGGATTCAGCGGCGACGACGTGGAGAAGAACTGCGTGGGCGTGCCGTTTACCGGCACCGCCAGCTCGGCGCCCGCGCCCGCCGACCGCGTCGCCAACGGCACCCAGATCTTCCCGGGCAGCGTGCCCATCTATCGCGACGGCACGCTCATCGGCGGCATCGGGGTGTCCGGCGACGGCATCGACCAGGACGACATGATCGCCTTCCTGGGCGTGCACCGCGCCGGTCAACGGCTGAACACCGTCAACAACGCGCCGGACGCTATCCGCGCGGACAACCTGGAACCCAAGGGCGTGCGGCTGCGCTACGTCAACTGCCCGTTCAAGCCCTTCAAGGACAGCGATGAGCAGGATGTCTGTTCCGGCAAGTAGTCCCGGCCGCGAGCGGCGCTCAGCGCTGCTGCTGGCGCTGGTGCTGTCGCTGCCGGCGCCGGCGGTGTTGGCCGCGCCCGACCCCGAGTCCACTCCCGCGCCCACGCCGGAGTGCAAGCTCCCGCCCGAGGCCGTCGAGCGGGAGCGCCGCGTGCCCGGCGAGGAGACGCCGGCGGCCGACACCGGCGAGCGCGAGCGCGACCCCTGCCTGCCCCGGCCGCGCGCGGAGGACTATTCCTCCGCGATCGCGGTGCCCGACCGTTGGCGGATCGTGCAGATGCTCGGTTACGAGCAGCACTGGTACGACCCGTACAACCGCAACACCATCAAGGCGGACGCGCCGATCCACGACGACTGGTTCTTCAACCTCACGGTGATCTCGGACACCTTCTACGAGGACCGCGAGGTGCCCACGCCCGTCGGTATCCAGAGCACCGCCGATGCCGGCGACCTGGACCTGCTGGGCGAGACCCGCCAGGACCAGCTCCTGACCAACCTCGCCGTGGAGCTGGTCTATTACAAGGGCGACACGGTGTTCAAGCCGCCGGACTACGAGTTCCGCTTCACGCCGGTGTTCGCCTACAACAACACCGACGTGGAGGAAGTCCTCAACACGGACGTGAACCCGACGGAGGGCACCACGCGCCGCGATTACTTCGTGGGCATCCAGACGGCGTTCATCGACGTGCACCTGCGCAACGTCTCGCCGCGCTACGACTTCGACAGCGTCCGCGTGGGCATCCAGCCGTTCACGGCCGATTTCCGCGGCTTCCTGTTCCAGGACCAGCCGTTCGGCGTGCGCCTGTTCGGCACCCGCGACAACAACATCTTCCAGTACAACCTGGCCTGGTTCCGGCGTCTGGAGAAGGACACCAACAGCGGCCTCAACGACCCCGGCGAATCGCTGCGCGAGGACGACATCTTCGTCGCCAACCTCTATTGGCAGGACGCCCTCAAGCTGGGGCATTTCCTGCAGTTCACGGCGCTCTACAATCGCAACCGCGAGGACGACTTCTACTTCGACGAGAACGGTTTCATCCAGCGCCCCGCCTCGATCGGCGGCGAGCGCCCGCGCGAGTACGACGTCGGCTACCTGGGCTTCAACACCGACGGCCACCTGGGC
The DNA here is from genome assembly GCF_040361335.1 of Salinisphaera sp. PC39. Taxonomy (NCBI): domain Bacteria; kingdom Pseudomonadati; phylum Pseudomonadota; class Gammaproteobacteria; order Salinisphaerales; family Salinisphaeraceae; genus Salinisphaera; species Salinisphaera sp. PC39. Next base: position 124,677 of record NZ_APNM01000006.1, read on the forward strand.
CGGCTGAACCTGACCACCTCGCTGTACTACGCCCACGGCAGCCAGGACCGCGCGCCGTTCACCGGCGAGGACAGCGACATCCGCGCCTGGTTCGGCGCCGCCGAGCTATCCTTCGACCAGGACTGGACGCGCTGGCGGGCCTCGTTCCTGTACGGCTCCGGCGACGACGACCCCTACGACGACGTCGAGACCGGCTTCGACGCGGTCCTGGAGAACCCGCTGTTCGCGGGCGCCGATACCAGCTACTGGATCCGCCAGGCGGTGCCGCTGATCGGCGGCGGCCGGGTGACCCTCTCGCAACGCAACGGCGTGCTCAACAACCTGCGCAGCTCGCGCGAGCACGGCCAGTCCAACTTCACCAACCCCGGCACCATCCTGCTGGGGCTGGGAACCGACCTCGACCTGATGCCGGAACTGCGGCTGAGCTTCAACGCCAACCACCTGCGTTTCGACGACACCGCGGTGCTGGAGGCGGCGCGCCAGCAGCCCGGCATCGACGAGGAGATCGGCTGGGACCTGTCGGCCGCGCTGATCTACCGGCCGCTGATGTCCCAGAACATCGTGCTGCGGCTGTCCTACGCGGAGCTGCGGCCGGGCGACGGCTACGAGACCCTGTTCGGCGGGGAGAACCAACGATCGGTGCTATTCAATGCGGTACTCACCTACTGACGCGCGCGCCACCACGCGGCGCCGTCGCGCGCCGTGGGCGGCCGCCCTGCTCGCGCTGGCGGCCACGGCCGTCGTGCACGCCGCCGAGAAGGAGGAGGCGGTCGAGCGCGACTACGACCCCGCCCCGCCGGCCCCGGCGCACCAGAGCCTGGACGAGATGCGGCGCAAGAGCGCCGGCTGCGTGAGCTGCCATACCGAGACCGACAGCCACACCATGCACGCCAGCGAGGCCGTGCGCCTGGGCTGCACCGACTGCCACGGCGGCGACGCCGGGGTGGAGAAGGCCGCGGACGTGGCACTCGACAGCGCCGAGGCCAAGGACCTGATGGAACGGGCCCACGTGCTGCCGCGCTATCCGAAGAGCTGGCACTGGCCGGACTCGGCCAACCCGAAACAGAGCTACACCCTGCTCAACCGCGAGGCGCAGGAGTACGTGCGCTTCGTGAACCCCGGCGATTTCCGGGCGGCGCGCCAGGCCTGCGGCGCCTGCCACGCGGACATCATCGAGAAGTCGATCCGCAGCCTGCACGCCACCGGCGCCATGTTCTGGGCCGCGGCCGCCTACAACAACGGCATCCTGCCCTACAAACGCTCGATCCTGGGCGAGGCCTACACGCCCCAGGGCACGGGCGCAATGCTGGAGGCGCCGGTCGAACCCACCGAGGAAATGCGCGAACACGGCATCCTCGACAAGATCGTGCCGCTGCCGGCTTGGGAGACGGTCAAGCCCGGCGACATCTTCCGGGTGTTCGAGCGCGGCGGCCGCATCATCCCCAACCTGTTCCCCGAGACCGGCCTGCCCAACGTCCTGGGCCGCATCCAGACCCTGGAGGAGCCGGGCCGGCCGGACATCCGCCAGTCCATCCGCGGCCCCGGCACCGGCGCCCGCATCGCGGTGCCGCTGATCAACATCACCAAGACCCGGCTCAACGACCCGCTGCTGTGGTTCCTGGGCACCAACGACCAGCCCGGCGACTACCGCAGCTCCGGCTGCAGCGCCTGTCACGTGGTCTACGCCAACGACCGCCAGCCGACCCACTCCGGCCCGTATGCCGAGTTCGGCAACATGGGGCGGACACAGACCGCCGACCCGACGATCGACGAGGACGAGTCGGGACACCCGATTCGTCACCGCTTCAGCAGCGCGATTCCCACCAGCCAGTGCATGATCTGCCACATGCACCAGCCCAACATGTTCCTGAACTCCTACCTGGGCTACACCATGTGGGACTACGAATCCGACGCTCCTCACATGTGGCCCGAGGAGCAGCGGTACCCGAGCCACGAGCGCCGCCGCGAGGTACTGAACCGCAACCCCGAGGGCGCCGCGCCGCGCGGCAAGTGGGCCGACGTCGACTTCCTCAAGGACGTGTGGAAGATGAACCCGGAGCTGGACGACACCCAGTTCGCCGACTACCACGGCCACGGCTGGAACTTCCGGGCGGTGTTCAAGAAGGATCGCGACGGCAACCTGTTGGACGCCGACGGCGACATCGTGCCCCGCGACGACCCGGACAAGTTCGACAAGGCGGTACACATGAAGTCGATCCACGCCGAGGTCGGCATGCACTGCGTGGATTGCCACTTCGAGCAGGACAGCCACGGCAACGGCCATATCTACGGCGAGGTCGCGGCGGCCGTGGAGATCGCCTGCAAGGACTGCCACGGCACCGCGGACGCCTATCCCGACCTGCGCACCTCGGGGGCGGCGAGCAGCGTCACCGGCGGCACCGACATGAGCGTGCTGCGCAACCCGGACGGCAAGCTCCGCTTCGAGTGGCGGGACGGCGAACTGATACAGCGCTCCATGGTGAATCCCGGCATGGAATGGACGCTCTCCCTGGTCAAGGACTCGGTCGACCCGGACAGCGCCCACTACAACCCGAAGTCGGCCCGCGCCAAGCTGATGTCCGAGGACACCGGCAGCCAGCACTGGGGCCCCGACGTGACCGCCGGGAACCGCGCGCACAAGGACGAGGAGATGGAGTGCTATAGCTGCCACACCTCCTGGACCACGAGTTGCGGCGGCTGCCACCTGCCGATCCAGGCCAACGAGAAGACCGAGCGCCACCACTACGAGGGCGGTATCACCCGCAACTACGCGACCTATAACCCGCAGGTCGCGCGCGACCAGATCTTCATGCTGGGCAAGCGGGCGCCCTACAAGGGCGGCAAGGTCGCGCCGGTACGATCGTCCTCGGCGCTGGTGCTGTCCTCCACCAACGCCAACCGCGAGCACATCTACATCCAGCAGGCACCGATCGCGGCCAGCGGCTACAGCTCGCAGGCCTTCAATCCGCACTTCCCGCACACCGTGCGCAAGACCGAGACCAAGGGCTGCAGCGACTGCCACCTGTCGCGCGAGGGCGACAATAACGCGATCATGGCCCAGACCCTGGGCTACGGCACCGAGTTCATCGACTTCATCGGCCGCCACCTGTGGGTCGGCGAGCGGGAGCACGTCGAGGCGGTGCGCGTGACCGAGTGGAAGGAACCGCAGGCGGTGAAGGGCAGCTACCTGCACCGCTACGCCTATCCCGACTGGTTCGCCGAGCACGAGGCCAACGACCGCCGCCTGGAGGTCGCCCACGGCCACGGCGCCGGCACCACCGGCTGCCTGCAACTGCGCGGCGAATACCTCTACACCGCCGGCGGCGAGGACGGCTTCCGGGTATTCGACGTCGCCTCCATCGACAACAAGGGCTTCTCGCACCGGATCATCACCGCGCCGTTCGGCCCGCTGGGCCACGACGCCCACGTCGACACCGAGAACGCCACCTGCATGGCCCTGCCCACGACCCAGCCGGTGCATCCGCCGCGCAACCAGGGCGAGCTGATGCGGGAGACCAACAAGGAACAGCCCTTCCATCCGCTCTACAACTACGCGTTCGTGACCGACGCCGAGGAAGGCCTGATCCTGGTCGACATCAACACCTTCGCCGACGGCGAGCCGCGCAACAATCACCTGGAGCGGGCCCTGACCTGGAACGAGGGCGGGGTACTGGACGGCGCCCGCTACCTGACGGTCGGCGGCCACTACCTGTACGTGATCGCGGACGCGGGCCTGGTGATCGTCGACATCGACGACCCGCTCGAACCGCGGCACGTGCGCACGGTGCCGCTGGACGACGGCCGCGCGGTGGCGCAGCAGTTCCGCTACCTGTTCGTGACCGACGCCGAGGGCCTCAAGCTGATCGACATCACCCGGCCGGAGGCGGCGGCGCTGGTGCCGGAGGCCACCGTGCCGCTGGCGGACGCACACCGCATGCATCTGGCCCGTACCTACGCCTATGTCGCCGCCGGCGGCGACGGGCTGGCGATCGTCGACATCGAGACGCCCCGCGAGATGGCGCTGGTCGGGACCTACGACGCCGACGGCAAGCTCACCGACAGCCATGACGTGGTGGTGGGCACCACCAACGCCTCGCTGTTCGCCTACGTGGCGGACGGCGAAGGCGGCGTCGACGTGATCCAGCTCACCTCGCCCGAGCTGCAGCCGAATTTCTACGGCTTCAGCCCGGCGCCGAACGCGCGCTGGATCGCCGGCCGCGAGACCCGCAGCCCGGCCCTGAGCCTGTCGCACGGCCTGGTGCGGGACCGGGCCGTGGACGAGACCGGCGGCCAGGTCGCCGTGTTCGGCCGCCGGGGCTCGCGTCCCCTCAATCACCAGGAGATGCGCGAGCTGTATCTCGACGACGCGGGCGAGCCCTGGTACGTCGAGGACCAGCCGCCGGCCGACCGCCGGGAGGAAGAGTGAGCGATGGATAGGAACCGCCTGCTTTCGCACGGCACCCTGGCCGCGGCCGCCGCGGCCGTGGCCCTGCTCGCCGGCGCCGCCCGGGCCGCCGGCGAGGGGGACGGGGACGAGGCCGTGCACCTGGGCGTGGCGTCCTGCGCGTCCAGCACCTGTCACGGCCGGGTCACTCCGGACGAGGACTCGCCGCTGGCCCTCAACGAGTACTTCGTCTGGTCCAAGTACGACCATCACGCCGGCGCCTACAAGACCCTGAAGGGCGACTGGTCGCGGCGCATCGCCGCGAACATGGGGCTGGCGGACGCCGCCACCGCCGAGGAATGCCTGGCCTGCCACGCGGACGACGTGCCGGAGGAGCGGCGCGGCGAACGCTTCCACCTGAGCGACGGCATCGGCTGCGAGGCCTGTCACGGCGGCGCCGGGGACTGGATCGACTCGCACTACGGCCCGGACGCCAGCCACGCCGCCAACCTGGAGGCGGGCATGAACCCCACCGAGGAGCCCGTGTTCCAGGCGCGCCTGTGCCAGTCCTGCCACGTCGGCGACGACAACCGCTTCGTGACCCACGAGATGATGGCGGCGGGCCATCCGCGGCTGCGCTTCGAGCTCGACACCTGGCTGGCGAACATGCCCCCGCATCACGTCGAGGACGCCGACTACGAGCGCCGCAAGGGCACGACCGCCCCCGCGGACCGCTGGGCGACCGGCGTCGCGGTCGCGGCCGGCGGCTACCTGGATATCCTGGCGCGACACCTGGACGCCGATGCCCTGGTCCCGGAACTCTCGCTGTTCGATTGCCATGCCTGCCACCGGCCCATGGACACGGACGTGCGGCGGCTGGCCGAGGACCGGCGCATGATGCCGGCGGGGACGCTGCGGCCGCAGGACCAGACCCTGCGCATGCTGGGCGTCGTGACGGCGGTCCGCGACGAGGCACTGTCGGACACGATCGAGCGCGGCAACAGGGCCCTGCACGGCGCCGCGGCGGGCTCGCCCGCCGATTTCCGTACCCGTCTGCGGGCGCTGCGCGAGCCGGTCGCGCGCGCCCGCGAGACCGTGACGTCGGCGCCCCTGTCCGCGGACGAGCGCGCCGCGCTCCAGAACGCACTGTTGCGCACGGCCGCGGACGCGCGGTTCCGGGACTACGCCGACGCCGAGCAACTCTACCTCGCACTGCAGGCGCTGGCCGCGCAGGACAACGACGCCCGCGCCGCGCGCTACGATACCCTGTTCCGGCTGCTGGAAAGCGAACGGCGCTTCGATCCGCGCCGCGTGGCGGCCGAGGCACGGCGGCTTCTGCAAGAACGATAGGCCAGGGAGCGAGAGCCAATGATCGACATCCGCGGCAAGACCCACATCGGCCGGCGCGCGCTCAACGAGGACCGCTTCGTCGCCGATGCGGGCTGGGGGATCGCGCTGGTGTCCGACGGCATGGGCGGCCGCGACGCCGGCGAGATCGCCGCCGGCCTGGTGGCCATGGGCGTCGTCGACCGCCTGGACGAAGGCCTGTCCCTGGAGGAGGCGGTGGCCGGCGCCGACGAGGACGTGCGGCGGGCGGCCGGGGACGGCACCGGCAAGCCCGGCATGGGCGCCACGCTGGTGCTGGCGCAGTTCGAGGGCTATGATTTCCGGGTGGCCTGGATCGGCGACAGCCGGGCCTATCTCTGGGACGGCGAGCTGCGCCAGATCACCCGCGACCATTCCGAGGTGGAACGGCTGATCGCCAGCGGCGAGGCGACGCCCCAGGACGCCGGCAACCGCAACAACAAGCACCTGATCACGCGCGCCATGGGTCTGAGCGACCTCCGGGCCGAGGACGTGCCCACGCTGCAGGGCACGCTATGCCGCGGCCAACAACTGCTGCTGTGCAGCGACGGCCTGAGCGACATGCTCGCCGGCACCGAGATCGCCGGCGTACTGGCGACCGACGCGACGCCCGAGGACAAGCTGGAGACACTGGTGGGGCGCGCGGTCGAGGCCGGCGGCGCCGACAATATCACCGCCGTCCTCGTAACCGCGGACGACGACGCGCCCGAGACCGCAGCCCCGCTGCCCGCCGTCTCGATCGCGCGGCCCGACGGGTCGACCGAATACTACGGCCCTGGGGAATGACCGAGACCGAACGAGGGGCGATGCCATGTCAGGCTTCCAGATTTTCGACACCACCAACAGCATCGAGCACGAGCTGCCCGACGGCAAGACCGTCGTGGGGCGAGGCGCCGATTCCGACATCCGGCTGCTGAGCTCCAGCGTCTCGCGCAAGCACGGGATGTTCGAGGTCCGTGACGGGGCCCTGTTCTTCTCCGATCTCGGTTCCAGCAACGGCTCCTTCGTCAACGACCAGCAGGTCAAGGCCGAGGTCCAGCTCCGTCCCGGCGACAGCCTGCTCCTGGGCGACTTCCAGTTCACCGTCAAGCACGCGGACGCGGATGCCGCCGAAGCGGGCGGCGACGACGAGGCGACCCAGCTCGCCGCGCCCGGCGGCGGTGGCGGCGACGAGATCCCGTCGGTCTGGTCCGAGAACGTCGGCCTGGAGAACGCCTCCGGCACCCAGTTCTTCGCCGAGCCGGAGGAGTCCGACGCGGTCAACGCCTACCGCGAGGGCCGGCTCGATATCCCGTCGCTCGGCGACACGCCGCGCTTGGTCGTGCTCACCGGCGACAACCGGGGCACGGTGTTCACGCTGGAATCGGACCCGGCCGACACCACCGAACGCACCTGGAAGATCGGCCGCGAGAGCGGCAGCGTCGATCTGGTGATCCCGGACGCCAGCGTCTCGGGCCAGCACGCCCAGCTCGTCAACGAGGGCGCGCGCTGGAAGATCGTCAACTGGATGTCCACCAACGGCACGTTCGTCAACGGCCACAAGGGGCTGTCGACCTATCTCAAGGGCGGCGACGTGATCCGCATGGGTAGCGCCGAGCTGGCCTTCGAACTGCCGCCGGGCTGGGGCCGGGATGCCGCCGGCGACGCCGGCCGTGACCGACAGTCGGCCAAGGCCGACGGCGCCTTCGCTCGGCTCGGCGCGATGCTCAAGCGGCTATTCGGCGGCGGCTGACCCTCCCGCGAGCGCCGCCAGCTCGCGCTCCTTCTCCGCCAGACGCGAGTTCTGCTTCAGGGACTCGTACTTCTGCAGCTCCCGGACCTGGTTGAGCTGGCGCCGCGCCTGCGCCGGCGACGGATCGTCCGCCATGCGGGAGAAGATGTCGTCCAGCACCGCGTCGATCTCCTCCATCACCCGCGGGTTGCGGGGATGCAGGTTGTAGGCCTGGTCGAAGTAGAACAGGGCGCCGTTCAGGTCGCCGAACTGCCGCGCCCGCTGCCCCTCGGCCAGCGCGGTGTTGAACTCCTGGCGGGTCTCCTGCGGCAGCTCCTCGAACGGGATGTCGGGCCCGGCCTCGGGCTGGAAGAACAGCATGTAGGTGCCGAAGCCGGCGATCGCCAGCACCAGGGCCGCCGAGAGCTGGCGCACGCGGCGGCCGGTGCCGACGAACTTGCGCCGGAACTGCTCGGCATCCTGCCAGCGGTCGGCGCGGTCGAAGGCCAGGGCCTTGGCGATCGCCTGCCATTGGAAATTCTTGAGGCCGCGGATGCGGCGCGGCCTGAGGCCCTCCGCCTTCGCGTCCACCGCCCGCTTGCGGGCGAAGGGATGCTCGCCCGTGAGCATCTCGTAGGCGATCAGGCCGATGGCGTAGACGTCGTCGGCCGGGTGCGGCTCGCCGCCCTCGAACATCTCGCAGCTCGCGTAGGTCGGCGTGAGGCCGGCCACCTCGCCGGGATCGCGGGTGCGGTCGCCGCCCTCGTCCGCGTCCGAAAAGGCCCGCGCGATGCCGAAGTCCAGGACCTTGAGCGTGCCCTCCTCGGTGACGAAGATGTTCTGCGGCTTGAGGTCGGAGTGGACGATATTGCGACGATGGGCGTAGGCGATGGCGTTGGCGATGTCCCCGATGTAGGCCAGCGCCTGCTTGCGGTCGCCCCGGCCCTCCGCGATGTACTTGTCGAGGGTGGTGCCGACCAGCGACTCCATGGTCATGAAGAACAGCTCGCCGTCGCGGTCGAAGTCGTAGACCGTGATGATGTTGGGGTGGGCGAGCGTCTGCGACTTGTCGGCCTCGCGCTGCAGCGCGATGAAGGCGTTGGCGTGCTTCGAGAAATCCCCCGCGATCACCTTGATCGCGACGTTCGGGTTCTGGTGCCGGGTCTCGACCCGGCGCTGGTCCACCGCCCGGAACACGGCGCCCATGGCCCCGGCGCCCAGCTTCTCCTCCAGACGGAAGCGCTCCTTGAGCATGTAGCCGGGACGCAGGTCCGCCAACGGCCCGGCGCCGCCGGCCGCCGCCCCGCTGCCGCCGGCGGGCCGGCTCACCTCGGTGGCCGCCTCGTCGCCGGTCGTGCCGGTGATCTCGGTCGGCGCATCCTCGCCGGTATCGGTGAGTTCGGTCGGGGCGTCCCCGCCGGGGTCGGTAAACTCGGTGGGCGCGTCCGCGTCGGTGCGCTCCGTGGGCTCGTCGGTACGGTCGCCGCCCTTGCGGCCCGGCTTGCCGGCATCGTCGTCGGTCATCGGTCCTGTTCTCCCCGGCGCGTGGCGTCACTATGGATTGTCGGCGAAGACGCGGCCGGCAACAACAAACCGGGCCACCGCTCGCGCCAGCAACAGCGGTGGTCGAAGCCTTCGACGACCTGGACACGGCCGCCGTGGCGCTCGGCGAACGCCCGCGCGATCCCGGGCGATACGTTGGCGTCCGCGGCCCCCGCGAAATGCAGGTGCTCGACCCCGGCCAGCCGGGCGGCGGTCATCGGGTTGAGGGAGCCCGCCAACGGCCGGTAGCCGTGGGCGGCCGTCCAGGCGTCGGTGTCGAGGTTGCCGGCGACGGTGACCACCCGGCGCACCCCCGGCACCCGGTCCGCCAGCAGCACCGCCAGGGTGCCGCCGCCGCTGTAGCCGACCAGCATCACCGCCGGCCACCCGCGTTCGGCCAGCAATCCGTCGAGGGCGGCGGCCATGCTGGCCACGACCTCGGGGCCGTAGCGCGCGTCGGTCCAGAGGCGGGGCTCGCAGCCCGGCTCGTCCGCCAGGCCGAAATAGCAGGGTCGTCCCAGGTAGATAGCCGGCCGCGGATCGCGGCCCATCAATGCCAGGGCATAGGGGGTCCGCGGCGTGGGATCGGCACTGGCCAACACACCATGGAGCCAGGGCCGGCCGTCGCCTTCGATATAGACATGCAGGCTGCGCGGGGTGTCGTCGGCCTCCCGTGCGTAGACCACGTGCCGGAAACCGTCCCCCGCGACGACGCGCCGCTCCAGGCCTTGCGCCTCCGCGAAGGCGTCGACTCGTTCCGGCAGGGACGCGCAACCGGCGGCCAGGCCGCCGCCGATGAGCAACAACGCCCCGGCAAGGGTGACCGTCCCGCGGCATCGTGCCGCGGGACGGTTCTCGATACGCCTAGAAAATCTCGTAGCGGACACCCACCACCGCGTTGTTACGATCCATGTAGTCGTGATGCAGCAGCTTCTCGAGGCTGGCGAAGGCCGTCCAGCCATGCGTGAACTGGGCGTGCATGCCCAACCGGATCACGTAGGTGTGGCGGTCCGGGTTGTCCGGCGTCTGGTTCACGGTCGTGAAGGGGCCGGTGGACACCTGCACGGTGTTGGCGTCACTGAACTCGCGATAGTAGGAAAAGTTCAACGACGGGATCAGCACACCCCAGTCCATGAGATAGACCGTGTCCGCCTGCAGCGCGAGCTGCAGGTTGAGGGCATCGAAATCCTGCTCGCCGACCCGTTGTGGCCCGGGGAAGCCCGGCCCGTCCTCGGTATAGGCGTCCAGTTTGCCGTCGAAGTAGTGCAGCTTCGCCAGCGGCGTGATCCGGGTGCGGCCGCGGCTGTGCTCGTAGCCGATGGCCACCTCCGCCGACATCTCCTCGCCGTCGGGCGAGGCGGTGTAGCGACGCGTCGAGCCGAACAGTTCGACGTTCCGGGTGATATCCGACTCCACCTGGCCGTAGGTCACCAGGGCGTCCGTGAAGACGTTGTTGCCCCAGTACTTGGAGCCGTGCAGGCCGATCAGGTAGGCGTCGATGTCGATATCGCCGGCATCGTTGGCGAAGTCCGTGTCGCCGGAAAGGTAATTGAGCGTGCCGCCCACGAACAGGGTGTCGTTGACGCGGTAGTCGGCGCCCACGATCAGCGACTGCGTGTCCTGGTCATAGGCCTGGCCCGCGTCGGTGCGCTCGCGGTCGCTGTCGGCGAAATCCGCGATCACGAACGGCGACAGCCGGCCGTAGGCGCTGACGCCGCTGACCTCGTCGTCGGCGCTGGCGGCGCCGCCCAGGCGCCAACCCGAGGCCGCGGTCTGCTCCTCGTCGCCCTGGCGCTCCAGCGCCTGGCGCGCCCGGCGCTGCTGGATGATGCGGGTGCGCAGGTCGTTGACGAAGGTGAAGAGCTGCGTGCTCGTCGAAGGACCCGTCTGGGTCGGGCAGTTCTCGTAACTGTCGCCCTCGGTGAATATCGTCTCGCACTCGTCCTGCTCGAACGTCGTGCCGGGGCTGGGCTCGGGGAAGGGCGGCTCCTGCTGCGCCATCGCAGTCGGTGCCGCCAGCGCACCCGCCAGGGCGAGCCCCCAAACGGCCCGCGGACCGCGCTTCAAAATCGAATACCTAGGCATGACAAGCTGCCCTCCTGCATGAATCGTTGAACATGACGGTCTCCCTGCGTTCATTCGGGGCACGGTGTGGAAGCTTGGACGGCGGGCACCCGTCAACGGCCCGCTGCCGGGAACGGCTCCCCCCCGTTCCGTGCGTCGGCGCCGCGATCAGCGCAGGGCGACGGACGCCCCGGTCTTGCTCCGCGGCACGAAGAAGAAATCACCGATCTCGTGGCCGGCCCCCTTGATGCTTTTCAGCACCGGCGCCTGCGGGAAGCCGCTGGCTTCCGACTCCCGGCGCACCGGTTCCTCGATGGCGGCGAACAACTCCGGCACCGTGAGGATCTCGTCGTTGTCGCGCAGGATGTCGATCAGCTTGCCGGCGAAGATCGAGTGCTCGTCGCCCGCGCTGTCGATCACCGGCTTGTCGCCGCCGGAGGAGATCAGGAGGCGCGAGCGCCGCGGCAGCTTGTAGCGGATGTATTCCTCGTTGGCCTTGGCCGAGGAGTCCCCGAGCATGAGATAGCCCGGCGCCGACGACAGCAGACCGCCGTAGCAGGAGTCCGCGATCACCAGCACGCGCTTGGCGTTGAAACGACCCAGATGATCGGTGACGAACTCGTTGGGCACCCAGTAGGAATCATCCGGCGGCGGATCGGCATTGATCGGCAACCAGTACCCCGTATTCCGCTTGCCGACGTCCACCAGACTGCCGTGGCCGGCGTAGTACACGAGCAGGTTGTCGTTTTCGTCCAGCTTGTCGTGCAGGTTATTGATGGTCTTCATGATCGCCAGCCGATCGGCGTCGATCAGCAGCTCCACCCGGAAGCCGTAGCGCTTCTCCAGCAGCGACGCGATCTCGCGGGCGTCGTTGACGGGCGTATTCAGGTCCTCGATCCGCGAGTAATCGCGGTTGCCGATGACCAGCGCGTAGTACTGCCCGAAATCCATGTCGCCCACGCGGGTCGCGGCGGGCGCCGCGCCGTCCTTGAAGCCGCCGTCCCGGCTCTCGTCGCCGCGTTCCGGTTCGCGCGTCTTGATGTCCGAGCCGGACTTGGACGCGGACGCGGGTTCGGGGGACGACGAGGACGACAGCGAGGCCAGTTCCTGCTGGGCCTCGTCGCGGGACGTGCGCAGCGAATCGACCACCTGGCGCAGGGACTCGATCTCGGCGGCCATGGCCTGCCGCTCCTCGGCGTTGCGCGCCGACGCCTCGAGCTTCGCCTGCAGCGAGTCGATCTGTTTGCGCAGGGCCTGGACCTGGGCCTCCTTCTGGCGGATCTGCTTGTTCAGCTTCTTTTCCAGTTCCTTGCGCTCGGCGCGCGCGGTCTCCTGGAAGATCACGCTGTCTTGCGGCAATCCCCAGGCCTGACGATAGAGATTCAGGGCCTTGACGCGGTTCTCCTCCACGCCCTTGCCCTGCTCGTACATGGTGCCGAGGTTGAACAATCCGCGCTTGTTGCCCTGCTCGGCGGCCTTGCGGTACCAGATGACGGCGGCCTCGTAATTGGGCTCGGTACCGAGGCCTTTCTCGAAGATTTCGCCCACGTTCACCTGGGCCTTGGCGTCGCCGGCCTCCGCCGCGGGCATCCAGACCTTGAGCGCCGTCTTGTAATCGGCACGGTCATGGGCGACGTACTCGCCGCCGCGGATATTGCAGTCCGCGGCCGTGGTCTTGATCGGCCGCCGCGGCGTGACATAGGTGGTATTGCCGAGCTTGCGGAGCTGGCCCGGCAGGAGGCAGTCGACCACCTGCATCTTGGCGATCTGCTCCTCCTCGCTGGGAGGCGCTCCCTCCGAGGCGCTCGCGGCGCCGCCGCCTGCGGTTCCACCGGCCCCGCCGGCGGCGCAACCGGTCATCGTCAAGGCAAGCAATAGGTAGGCGCCCGGCCAGGCCAGCCGGGCCGTCTTGGCGTTGCTGTCAGTCACCCCAGTCCCCCACACGTCTCGAGGACGTTGTATTCAATCCACACGCATTTACACCATACACGATACTCCGGCCGGTTTGTGACCCCTTGATGGCCCCATGATGGCCGTGGCGGACATCGGTCCGGGACGCCCCGTACTTCTCCGGGGCGCGCGACTTGAGTACCATCGGGCACGGCCGGCACCGACCACCCCGCGACCCGCGAGTCTTGAAGCATCAACACGACGCCAAACCCGATACCGTCCGCGCCGACCAGACCGATACGGGCGGTGGAGCCATGACATGATCCCCGAGCTCGGCGTATTCGCCCTCACCGTCACCCTGTGTCTGGCAATGGCCCAGGCCTTCTTCCCGCTGGTCGGCGCCCGCACCGGCAACGGCGCCTGGATGGCGGTGGCCGGCCCCGCCGCGGCGGGGCAATTCCTGTTTGTAGCGATCGCCTACGCCTGCCTGACGTACAGCTTCGCGGTGGACGACTTCACGGTGCGCTACGTCGCGACCAACTCCAACAGCGGCCTGCCCATGGGCTACAAGCTGGCGGCGGTCTGGGGCGGCCACGAAGGCTCCATGCTGCTGTGGGTGCTGGTGCTGTCCGGCTGGACGCTGGCGGTCGCGGCCTTCAGCCGCAGCCTGCCGGTCGTGATGCGGGCACGCACCCTAGGCGTCCTGGGGCTGATCAGCATCGGCTTCCTGGCCTTCATACTGCTGACCTCCAACCCCTTCGATCGGCTGTGGCCGGCGCCGCCGGACGGCCAGGACCTGAACCCCCTGCTCCAGGATCCGGCGATGGCGATCCACCCGCCCATGCTGTATCTGGGCTACGTCGGCTTCGCCGTGGTCTTCAGCCTGGCGGTGGCGGCCCTGCTCGGCGGCCGGCTGGACACCGCCTGGGCGCGCTGGTCCCGCCCCTGGACCACCGTCGCCTGGCTGTTCCTGACCCTGGGCATCCTGCTCGGCAGTTTCTGGGCCTACTACGAGCTGGGCTGGGGCGGCTGGTGGTTCTGGGACCCGGTGGAAAACGCCTCGTTCATGCCCTGGCTGGTGGGCACGGCACTGATCCATTCGCTCGCCGTCACCGAGAAGCGCGGCGCCTTCAAGGCCTGGACCGTGCTGCTGGCCATGACCGCCTTCTCGCTGAGCCTGCTGGGCACGTTCCTGGTGCGCTCGGGCGTGCTGACATCGGTGCATTCGTTCGCCACCGACCCGGCCCGCGGCGTGTTCATCCTGGGCTTCATGGCGGTGGTCGTCGGGAGCTCACTGATGCTCTACGCCTGGCGCGCACCGACCATGCGCAGCACCGGCACCTTCTCGCTGCTGTCGCGCGAGAGCCTGTTGCTGGCGAACAACGTGCTGCTGGTGGTCGCCTGCGCCTCGGTCCTGCTCGGCACCCTCTATCCGCTGGTCCTGGAAGCGCTCGGCCTGGGCAAGATCTCGGTCGGGCCGCCCTATTTCAACACTGTGTTCGTGCCGCCGATGCTGGTGCTGGCCGGCTTGATCGGCCTGGGGCCGCTGGCGCGCTGGCGGCACATGCCCGCCCGCGAGCTGGCCCGGCGCGTGCGCACGGCGTTCGTGGTGGCCCTCGCGGTCGCGGGCGCCGCCGTCGTGCTCCTTACCGACGGCGCCACGCTGGGTCTGGGGGTGGCGATCTTCATGGCCGCCTGGATCGCGGCCACCGCCTGCCAGAACCTCTACGGTCGCATCCGGACGCGCCGCGGCCTGAGCGGTCTCCGCGCCATACCCCAGGGCTTCTACGCGATGAACCTGGCGCACGTGGGCATGGCCGTGTTCATCGTCGGCGCCGCCGCGGTCAGCATCCACGGCGAGGAGCACACATTCGGGCTGGCGCCGGGCGAGAGCGCCACGGTGGCCGGCTACCGGTTCACGTTCCAGGACATGCGCGCCGTCGAGGGCGCGAACTACACGGCGATGCGCGGTTATTTCACGGTGAGCCGTGACGGCCGCGCGGTCGCCGACCTGTTCCCGGAGAAACGGCGCTATGCCGTCCGCAACTCGGCCATGACTGAGGCGGCGATCGACGGCGGCGCTTTCCGCGACCTGTTCGTCGCACTGGGCGAGCCGCTGGGTGACGGCGCCTGGAGCGTGCGCATCCAGTACAAGCCCATGATCCGCTGGATCTGGGCCGGCGCCCTGATGATGGCGCTGGGCGGACTACTCGCGGCCTCGGACCGGCGCTATCGCGCCGCCGCGCGGGCAACCCGCGCCCGGCGCTCGGACGACAGGGTACCGGCCTGATGCGTTTCCTCCTGCCGCTGGGAGTCCTGGCGCTGATCCTGGCCTTCCTGGGGATCGGCCTGACCATGGATCCGCGCAAGCTGCCCTCGCCGCTGATCGACCGGGCGGCCCCAGCCTTCGAGCTGCCGACGCTGCGCGATCCCGAGGCCACCCTGTCGGTGGCGCGGCTGCGCGAGCACCCGGTGTCACTGCTCAACGTCTGGGCCTCCTGGTGCGTGGCCTGCCGCCAGGAGCACCCCGTGCTGATGCGGCTGTCGCGGCGGGACGCGGTCCCGATCTACGGCTTGAACTACAAGGACCGGCGCGAGGACGCCCTGACCTGGCTGCAACGCCACGGCGACCCTTACATCGCCAGCGCCCACGACGGTGACGGCAAGGTCGGCATCGACTGGGGCGTCTACGGCGTACCCGAGACCTACGTCGTGGACGGCGAGGGCACCATCCGCTACAAGCACATCGGCCCGGTCACCGGCGAGGTCTGGCGCGATACCCTGCGTCCGATCATCGAACGCCTGAGGAGCGGCAACGGATGACGAGGCGGCCCCCGATGACGACACTGCGAACACTGGCGGCCTGGCTGCTGTTGACCGCCGCCCTGGCGGCCGCCGCGATCGAGCCATTGAACTTCGACGACCCGGCCAAGCAGGCCCGCTACGAGCGGCTGCTGCACGAGTTCCGCTGCCTGGTCTGCCAGAACGAATCCCTGGCCTCGTCCGGCGCGGGCCTGGCCGACGACCTGCGGCAGGAGGTCCACCGCATGGTCGCCGAGGGCAAGAGCGACGCCGAGATCCGGGACTACCTGGTCGAGCGCTACGGCGAATTCGTGCTCTACCGTCCGCCCGTGACCACCCGGACCTACCTGCTGTGGTTCGGCCCCTTCCTGCTGGCCGTCGTCGGCCTGGCCGCGCTCGTGATCGCCATCCGGCGGCGGTCGCGGCGGACGCCGCCGGACACGCTCGACGACAGTGAGCGCGAGCGCCTGCGGCGCGTGCTCGACAGACACCGGGAGCCGTGATCGTGGAACCGCTTTTCTGGACACTCGCCGCGCTCATGATCCTGGCCGCGCTGGCAATCGTCGCGATCCCCCTGTGGCGACACGGACAGCCGTCCGACGCCGACGACGGCGTCTCGTCGGAGCAGGCGGACGTAACCCTGTACCGCCGCCGCCGCGAGGAGCTCGATCGCGAGCGCGAGGCGGGACTGCTCAGCGCCGAGGAGCACCGGGTCGCCCTGGTGGAGCTGGACCGCCAGCTCCTGGCGGACACGGAGGACGCGGACGCGACCGCGCCCCGTTCCGGGCGGCGACCGGCGGCCCGCTGGTTGCCGATGGCAGCGGCGGCCGTGGCGATCCCGCTGATCGCCGTGCCCCTGTACCTGGAGGTCGGCGGCGGCCCGGGCGCCGCCGATAACGCCGGCTCGCCGCAGCAGCCACCCGACATCCAGGCGATGGTGTCCCGCCTCGAGGATCGCCTGGCGGAGAACCCGGACAACGGCGAGGGCTGGCTGATGCTGGGCCGCTCCTACGCCGCCATGGGCCAGCCGGGCAAGGCCGTGCGGGCCCTGTCGCGCGCCCGCGAGCAGCTCGGCGACGATCCCGAGGTGCTGGTGGAGTACGCCGGCGCCCTGGCCGCGACTCGCGAGCCGATGTCGTTCTCGGGCCGACCCGCCGAGCTGCTGGAGCGGGCGCTCGACCAGGACCCCGGAAACCCACGGGCCCTATGGCTGGCGGGCATGGCGAACATCGAGCGCGGCGATTACGGCACGGCCATCGATCGTTGGGAACGGCTCCTCGGTCAACTGCCGCCGGAAGGCGAGGACGCGGATGTCGTGCGCCGCAACCTGGAGCGGGCGCGGGAGCGGTTGGGCGTGGCCCCGGCCGCCGCGCAGGCATCCACCGCACCGGCCACGGCCGAAGCCGAGACGCCCGCCGCCTCGCTCCGGGTCCGGGTCGCACTGGCACCCGAACTGCGGGAACGTGCCGCGCCGGACGACACGGTCTTCATCTTCGCCCGCGCCGTGAACGGCCCGCCGATGCCGCTGGCCGTGGTCAAGCGCCGGGTGCGCGACCTGCCCGCCACCGTGACCCTCGACGACGACGACTCGATGATGCCCGGCCGCGGCATCTCCGGTCACGAGAAGGTCACCGTGGTCGCCCGGGTCTCCCGCAGCGGCGACGCCCGGGCAAGCGCCGGTGACTTCGAGTCGGCTGAGCACACGGCATCCCTGGACAGCGACGGACCGCTGGACGTGACCATCGACTCGGTGGTGCGCTGAGGCCGCCTGCCGTCAGTCCGGGGTGTCGCCCTCGTAGGTGAGCTGCCCCATGGCCTCGTCGTAGGACAGGCCGCGAATGCCCGACTGGTCCATGGACCGGCCCAGCGAATAGGCCAGGGCAAAGGCGGAGGCCCGGCGGTAGAAGTCGTAGCGGCGCTCGTGCACCGGCAGCACGTCGTCCATGGTCTCGGCCTCGCTGAGACGGCGCTCGAAGGCGGCCCGCCGCTCGGCCAGCTCGGCCATGAACGTCTCGTCCTCGGCCACCTCGGGCGCGAGCTCCAGGGTCCAGGTCATGTCCGGCTGCAGCTCGCAGGTGCCGATGAAGCGCCCGGCGATATCCTCGGTCATGATCTCCGGCGGCGTCAGGCACAGCCAGTAGCGGTCGGGCTTGCGGTACAGGTAGTGCGGCCGCCCGGGGACGGGCTTGAAGCGGAACTCGCTCTCCAGCACGAACAGCGAGGTGAACAACTCCGTGGTCACCTGCTCGATACGCTTGGGCGGCACGGCCTCCAGCGCCGCGCGCGGCTGCGTGAGCGCGGCCAGCACCGGGGAGCCGCCCTTGCCCTGGGGATTCGGGTTCTTGCTCATGACGCGACTGGGGTCCGTCAAGACTTGGCGCGAAGTGGCCCTCCATCTTAACAGGGGCCGTCCCGGCGACCGGCTGATCCCGTGCCGCGTCTTTCCCGGAAACCCGGCCATCCGGGCTACAATAGCCGCCGTTCGCATCCAGCAACCGGAACCGGGATGGGCAAATCCCTCCAGGAACAGCTCGTGGAAAGCGGCCTCGCGAAGCCCAAGCAGGCCCGCAAGGCACGGCACGAGAAGACGCGCAAGGGCAAGGCGGCCAGGCGGCGCGGCGAACGCCCCGGCGAGGACCGCAAACTGGACCGTGAGCTCGACGCCGCGCAGGCCGCCAAGCGCGAGCGCGACCGCCAGCTCAACGAGAAACGCCAGGCCCAGCGCGCGGCCCGCGAGCGCGAGGCCGCCGTGGTCCAGATCATCGAGAGCAACCGGGTCGCGCGCGACACCGACTCCGGCGACACCGTGCCCTACAACTACACGGTGGAGAAACGCATCCGGCGCATGGACGTGAGTCCGGCCCAGCGCCGCGAGTTGGCCGCCGGCCGCCTGGGCATCGCCCGCTACCGCGGCGTCACCTCGCTGGTGCCGCGCGCCACCGCCGAACGGCTGCTGGAATATATCCCGGACCGCGTCTGGCTGGTCACGCCGGACGACAACGAGCCGGACCCGGACGATCCCTACGCGGACTACCAGGTGCCCGACGACCTGATGTGGTAACCGACGCCGCTCAGGTGGGCGTCCCCGGTTCAGGGTAATCCTTCAATACGTCCCGAACCGCCGCCAATAATTCGGGCGCATGTGTCACGGCGACGGCATAGACCTTTCGATGGTCCAAAGCCGCATAACCATGCGCCAGAATATTCCGGAAACCGATAATGGCGCGCGAGTGTGGAATGCGTTTTGCGACTTCCGGCGCCACCTTGTCGAGGTTGCGCATAGCCTCGCCGCAGATTTCCAGCACGCGCTCGACCGCAGCCCGCGTCTTATCATCCGCCAGCTATTGTTCCAGACTGTAGCCGGCGGTATATCGAACCGCGGCATCGGCGCAATATTCGATATCTTCCAGATAGACGCCCGGATCACGCTGCGTCATAGATAGGCGTCTTGCTCTGCTCGATGTAACGACGCAAACGTCGATTGCGGATCGTCTGCGGCTCCACCAGATCCACCGGCCGCCGGAACAGGTTCTCGAGCGCCTCCTTGAGTTCGAGGTAGTTCTCGAAGCTGCCCGCCGCTCCCGTTTCGAATTGCACAAGGATGTCGATATCGCTGCGCTGTCGATCGAAGTCTTCGCGCAATATGGATCCGAATGCTTCCAGACGACGCACCCCATGGCGTCGGCACAATTCGGCGATCGCTTGACGATTATTTTCGATCAGCGCATTCATGCCGATATTGTAGCTATCGATCAATAATCCCGCATAAACCCGACGTATTCGAAGATACGATATCGCGACCTCATAGGCGGGGTAAGATGACATCCTACTTAGTGGACCGATCCATGAATCACGACCACACGCCGCAGCCGCGCCCCCTGGTGGCCCCCTGCCGCCCCCTGAGTCCGACCGAGCCGCTGACCTGGCTCGCGCTGGGCTGGCGCGACCTGCGGGCCGCGCCCCTGCAGAGCCTGTTCTTCGGGGCGCTGGTGGTGCTGGCGAGCGTGGCCGTGAGCGCGGGCGCCTGGCTGACCGGCGGTTTCTGGGTACTCGTGGGGCTGCTGTCCGCCTTCGTGTTCGCCGGGCCGGTGCTGGCGATCGGCTTCTACACGGTGAGCCAGACCCTGGAGGAGGGACGCCCGGCTTCCATGGGCGAAAGCTGGCGGCGCATGCGCCGCTCGCTCGCGGGCACGGCCCTGTTCGCCAACCTGCTACTGGTGGTGGCCCTGCTCTGGGCGCGCGCCGCCACCATGGTGCACGTGTTCTTCCCGCAGACCAGCGAGGCCACGCTGCTGGATTTCGCCACCTATCTCGGGGTCGGCTCCGCGGTGGGGGCGTTCTTCTGCCTGGTGATCTTCGTGGTCAGCGCCTTCTCGCTGCCGATGCTGCACGACCGCGACGTGGACGCGGTCACGGCGGCCCTGTCCAGCATCAACGCCGTGCTGCGCAACAAGCCGGCCATGGTCGTCTGGGCCGCGATCATCGTGGCGACGGTGGCGATCGGGTTCGCCACGGCCTTGATCGGCCTGGCCGTGGCGCTGCCCCTGATCGCCTACGCCACCTGGCACGGCTACCGCCGCACCGTGGACGCCTCGGCCTGGCCGGGACGCGGCGACGCCGACCGGTAGCGGGCGGACCGGCGTCGCCGCGTCGTCCCGGACCCGTCAGGCGTCGCCGGGCCCGAGAACCCCGACGCCGCTGTCGATCAGATCGTTGAGACGCTTGCGCATGCGCGCCATCTCCAACTCTGCCGGGTTCGACATGATGGTCGGCTCGATCGCATCGGCCGGACAGGTGCTGTCGGGCGAGCCGCGGTAAAGCACATCCAGATCGCCCCAGCTACCGTAATAGGGCAAACCCTCGGGCGGCGTATCGGTCACCCATTCGGCCACGAATTCGGCGTAGGGCTTGGCCCGTGCCAGGCGGGCCTTGCGCTGCGCCTCGCGCGTCGCCTCGGTGGCCTCGCGATCGACGGCCGCCGTCTTCGGGTTCAGGACCACGCCGTAGATGTTCTCCGCGGTCCACAGCGAGATCAGCCCGTCCACGAAGTCCTTGGCGACATGCTCCGGGTCACGGTCCAGGACATCGCCATAACCGGCACCGGGACCCATCTGCGTGCAATACAGCTCGCCCCGGTTGACCGTCTCCGGCGGCATGCCCATGTGGGTGGCGATGTAGTCGCCGTCCTTGAAGGGCCGGTCGTTCATCAAGTCGACCGTGTCGTAGGACTTCAGGATCTCCGGATCCTTCTCCAGCTCCTTGAAGACATCGATGCCCTTGACCTTGCACATCGGCGTGCAGGCACTGCCGTAGCCGCCGAACACCCCGATCACGCTCGGGAACTTGCCCATGTTGGCGGTGGTGATGAAGGCCCACATCGGCGTGTCCTTGACGGTGGCGATGGTCTGGCACCCATGTCCGCCCCGGTACTTGCCGAAGCCCTGCACGTCCTTCTGCAGCCGTTGCCAGGTGATGCGCATCATCGGGATCTCTTCCTCGATGAGCTCCTGCTCGCCGTGATCGACGTAGTTCGCGAAGATCGGCGAGATGGCGTGCTCGCCGTCGCGGTTCCAGCGGGCGCTGCCGGCCATGCCGTTGATGTCCGAGGCGATATTGCCCACGAACTCACCGTGCTGGGTGACGCCCGCGTACAGCAGCGTATCGATCATGTGCCACCAGGGCGCGATGATCTCCGTGTGCCGCTCCCCGGCGCTGTACAAGAACTTGGGCAGGCCGTGCTGGATGCCGCCGAACGCCGGGAAGATGGACATCATCGACTGCGCGGTGGCGGCGTCGTCGCTGCAGTGCAGGAACGAGTCCTGGTCGGTGCGCACCTTGATCGGCGCGAACACCGCCTGGTTGCGCGGCAGGTCCGGCCACACGAAGGTCAGGAACTGCTGCGCCAGCATGCCCTTGAGCGAAGAGACGATCGTGTTGACGGACCGGTTGCGGAATTCCGGCGCGGAGCCGTGGAAGTTGATGATCAGCTCGTCGTCGCGCTTGGTCATCTCCACGTTGATCTTGCTCAGCACGACCTCGCGCAGGGTGGTGTCGCAGAAGATGGTGCTGCGGATCGTGCCCTCGGGCCAGGTCTGCAGCCGCCGGCGCGCCTCCGACTCGGTGTCGATCAGCGTCTGGCGGATGGTCGCCATCACGGCGTTGGCCCCGTAGGAGTCGACCAGCTCGTCGACACGCTCCTGGACCCGCATGCAGGCGAACAGGCGCGACTTGAGGCCGGCCAGCATCAGCTTGGGCTCGCGCGTGGAATGCTGCAGGAAGGTCACCAGGTCACGCTTGAGGGTGTAGTTCTCGCCCACGCGTATCGGTGACAGCCGCAGCCCCTCGTCGAACGGCGACTCCGCGCTCGGCGGGATGCCGCCCGGCTCGCAGGCGCCGCATTCGCCCTCGTGCACGACGCAGCCGGCGAAGCAGATCAATTCGTCGCCCGCGAAGATCGGCATGATCACGGAGAAATCGGCATTGTGGATATTGCCGTAGCGGGTGTCGTTATGGATGAAGATATCGCCGGGCTTGAGGCCCACGGTGGGCTCGTCCTTCCAGTACTTCACCATGAAGCGCACCGGCATCTGCGCCAGCACCGAGAACAGCAGCACGCCGCCCGCGCTCGCCACGGACAGGTCGCCGGCGCGCGAGAACAGGCCGACGATCATGTCGCCCCACTTCGCGCCCGGTGCCGCACCCATGTTCTCGACCAGTTCGAAGGCCTCGGTGCAACCGGTCTCCATGCGGGCGCGGATGATATTCATGGTCTCCGCGTCGGGCGCATCCTTGAGCGCTTCGCGTTCGGCATCGGTGATATCCGATACCTGGTGGTCGTGCATGAACTCCCGGTCCGGCCCGTAGAACAGCACGTTGTCCTTCAGGAACTTGTCGATGATCTCCTGATCGTCGGCGCTGATCCGGCCGCGATCGATCTGGTCTTCTGCTGTGCTCATTGGATCTCTCCTAAAGCGATGTCGCTTGTGCGGCGCGTTTTCAGTGCCGGGACTGGTTCTGGTCGGTTTCCCGCTCCATCACCGCGGCGCCCTGCAGGCCCACGATCAGATACCAGCCGGGCTCGACCACGAAGGTGGTGGTTTCGGACTCGATCAGCGCCGGTCCGTGGATGACGGTCCCGGGCTCGAGGCCGGCATGGTCGTAAACCGGCGTCTCCACGGGATCGGTCTGGCCCTCGAAGTAGCAATCGCGGTGGCTGGTCGCGGGCACATCGGTCCGGTCGCTCTTGCGGTACGGCTCGAGCGGCACGTGCTCGTGCTCGACATAGGCGATCACGCGCACCACCTGGATGCGGATGCCCGCCTCCGGGGCACGGCTGCCCTCGCCGAAGCGATGCTCGTAGCTCTCGGAGAACTGCTGCACCAGATCCATCAGGTCGCGCACGCCCTCGAACCGGCTCTTGGGCGAGGCCACCGCGGTCTGGGCGAGCTGGTTGCCGTAGCGCATGTCGACCTCGACCCGCAGACGGATGTCCTCGTCGGGCACGCCCTGACGGCGCAGGTCCTCGCGACCGGCGGCGCTCAGCTCCTCGATCGCGGCGTTGAGCTCGCTGGGATCGGACAGGACCTTCTTCGACACCGAGTCGTAGATCGTCAGGTAGACGGACTTCTCGTGGATGTGAAGCTGGTCCATGTTGCCGGCGCCCAACGCCGAAAACACCGAGGAGAACGGCGGGATGATGACGCGCTTGACCCCCAGCACGCGGCAGAAGCCACAGGCGTGCAGCGGACCGCCGCCGCCGTAGGACAGCACCGAGAAATCGCGCGGATCGTACCCCTTGACCGCCACCTCCTTGAAGATGGCGTCGGCCATGTTGGCGTCCACCTTGCGCCGGATCGCCTGGGCGGCCTCGATCAGGCCCAGCCCGGTGGGCTTGCAGATCCGGTCGACGATCGCCTTCTCGGCCCGGCGCTTGTTCAGCGGGATGGAACCGCCGGCGTAGTTATCCGGGTCCAGGTAGCCGAGAACCAGGTTGGCGTCGGTGGTGGTGGGCTCGCGGCCGCCGCGGTTATAGCAGGCGGGACCGGGATCGGAGCCGGCGCTCTCCGGGCCCACCTCGACCGCGTTCCACATCCGTTCGTAGCGCGCGATGGAGCCGCCACCGGCACCGAGCGTATGCAGGTAGACCATCGGCGTGGACACCAGGAAACGGTCGATGATCGGATTGAACTCGTAGAACTTCACCTTGTCGCCGGTGACCATGCCGATGTCGAAGCTGGTGCCGCCCATGTCGGTGGCCAGCAGGTTCGGCTCGTCGTACTGCTCGGACAGGCTCTCCGTGGCGGCCAAGCCCGCCACCGGGCCCGAATGGATGGTCTGCAGGGCGTGGGTGGAGTTGAGCTGCGCCATGCCGCCCGAGTTGTGGGTCACCAGCATGGGCCGGCGGTAGCCGTTGTCGCGCAGGGTCACTTCCAGGCCGGACAGGCCGTGATGCATCTTGCCGTGCAGGTAGGCGTCGAGGATCGCGGACATGATGCGGGCGTACTCGCCCTTTCGGCCCGCGACCTTGTGCGACAGGACCACCGGGATACCGCCCAGGAAGTGTCCCGGGTACTCCTCGGAGATGATGCGTTCGACGGCCTTCTCGTGCTCGGCGTTCAGGACCGAGTTGGTCAGTCCGACCACGAATGCCTGGGCGCCGCGGTCCACCAGTTGCAGGACCGCGCGGCGCACGTCTTCCTCCACCAGCTTCTGGACGACGTCGCCCTTCCAGTCCACGCGCTCGCGCACGCCGGCGATCATGGGCTTGTCGACCAGCGGCTCGGGGCGGTCGGCACCGGGGAGGTCGGCCTTGTACTGCTCGGGCATGCCGTCACCGTAGCCACGGCCGCGCATCACCGGCACCACGGACTCGAAGCCCGCGGTGCAGATCAGGCCGATGCGGGGCCCCTTGCGCTCGATCAGCGCATTGGTGCCCAGGGTCGTGGCGTAGCGCACCGCGTCGACGCCGCTGAGCACGCTCTCCATGTCCTGGCCGATGGCCTTGCAGGCGCGCTCCAGGGCATCCATGAACCCGGTCGACAGGTTGTTATGGGTGGTGAGGGCCTTGGCCTGCGTGTACTTCCCGCCGAAGGCGAGGAAGCAATCCGTGAAGGTGCCACCGATATCCACACTGACGCGATTCATTGTGCCTGCTCCTCCAGTTTGTCGGCGTGACGCTCTTTCATGGCGTCGACGTCGAGCTCGATGTCGTGCGTAAGCGGATGGCCGGGCGGCAGATACTCCACCTCCATCAGCGTGGCGCAGCTCGGGCAGTAGAACTCGATGAGCCGGCACCACTCGGGATCCGGCCCGAAATTGAATTCGTACCGTTTTTCGTCGATCAGCGGACGATGCACCTCGCGCGGGTCGCGCTCGGCCACCATCAGGCCTTCCTTGTAATTGTTGCGGGCGTGCCCGATGTCGTGATCGCAGCGGCGGCAGTGCCAGCGCTCGCTCTTCAGGTCGACCTCGAGATACTCGGTGATCGCCACGCGTCCCGGTCGGGCTTGGGTATCGCTCATTGCTTGGCCTCCAGAATCAGGTCGCGGTTGGGCGAGACGTGGAAGCCCCAGCCCTCGTTCACGAGACAGGTGAGATAGCCGCCGCGGATCAGCGCGGGGCCGTCGGCGCCGTCGCCGGGCTGCATCGAGCCCGCGTCGTAGACGGGGATCTCGCGCGTGCCGCCGAGCGCCAGCTCGGTCGAGCCGCTCGGCTCGGCATCGCGCTCGCGCCCGGGATCCTCGCCGCTGAAGTCGAACTTGGGCAGCGGGTAGGTGGCGGTCAGCAGCAGGCGCTGCCCCTTCTTCGGGCCGGCGCCGTTGAGCGGGGTGGCATCGGCGTAGCCCTCGCGGTCGAACCAGACGGAGAACTCGTAGGTCGCCGCGTCCGGATCGACGCCCTCGCCGAACATGTCGCGCCGCGCCCGCAGCAACAGGCTGGCGCGGGCGGCTTCCATGCCCATGTCCTCGACATCCTCGGCCTCCAGGAAGTACTGCTGACCCAGATCCGAGAAACCGATGCCGTAGGCGCTGAACACCGGTGACAGATGCGGCACGATCAACCGCCGCACGCCGGCCTTGGCGGCCACGCCGGAGGCGTTCATCGGGCCGGCGCCGCCGAACGCCAGCAGCAGCGCGTCGGCCGGCTTCAGGCCACGCTCCTCGAGCATGGCGCGGGCCTTGTCGGCGACCTTGCTCTCGTAGGCGTCGACGCAGGCCACCAGTGCCTCGTCCAGGGACACGCCCAGCGGCTCGGCGATGTTCTTCTCGACCGCCTGGCGCGCGCGATCGGTGTCCAGGCTGAGCGTGCCGCCCAGGAAGTTCTCCCGGTCGACCACGCCCGCCAGCAACAACACGTCGGTGATGGTCGCCTCGGTGCCGCCGCGGGCGAAGCAGGCCGGGCCGGGGGCGGCGCCGACGCTCTCGGGGCCGACCGTCACCTGGCCGTCGGCCACGCGCAGCACCGAACTGCCGCCGGCGCCGATGCTGTCGACCTCGCCCATCTCGAACGAGAACGGCAGGCCGCCGGCCTTGCCGTAGGACAGCGACGAGGCCTTGCCCTCGACCACCGCCGCGAAGTCCGTGGTGGTGCCCCCGATGTCGAACGACACCACCGCCGGCGCGCCGTAGTGGTCGGCGTACTGCGCCGCGCCCACCAGACCGCCGGCCGGGCCGGAGCTGTAGGTCTTGATCGCCGTGGTCTTGGCAACGCGCGCCGAGGCGCCGTCGTTGCGGAAGATCAGCAGCGGATTCTCCATGTGGTGGCGGCGGGCCACCTCCTCGGCGCCGTACAGGAAGCCTTCCATCACCGGATGCAGGAAGGCATTCAGTACCGCCGTGGACAGGCGCCGCGCATGGTTGCGGTCGGTGGAGAGCTCGTACGAGAACAGCACCGGCACCGCGCCCAGCAGATGGCGCGGGAAGCGATCGAAGATGATCGACTTCACCCGGCGCTCGTCCTCCGCCGTGGGCATGCAGATCACGATCCGGCTCACGCCCTGGGTCAGGAGGCCGTTCACCGCCTCGGTGACCGCGGCCTGCTCCGCCTCGCTGCCGTCCAGGGTCAGGCCGACCGGCTCGGTCGGCACCATCACCTGCCACAGGCGGCTGTCGCGGAACGCGTCGCCGTGCCCGTAGAGATTCGTCTGCTCCCCGTCGGCCAGGATCACGCCGATGGGCATGCCCTTGCCCTCGACCACGGCGTTGGTGCCCGCCGTCGTCGAGTAGCGCAGGTGGTCCGTCTCGCGGACCAGGCGCCCGATGTCGTCCTCGCCGTAATACGCCTCCGCGGCGCGGGTGAGCGCGTCCACGAAGCACACCGTCAGGTCGTGCGGCGTGGTCGCCGCCTTCGCGTTCACGATGCGTTCGCCGTCGCTGACGCACACATCGGTAAAGGTTCCGCCGTTATCGACGTTGATGAGCAACCCCATCGAACTATCTCCGTTCATGCACCGCCGCCGCGTCACGCGGCGGTCCCGGTCGTTGTCGTAATCGTCCCGGGGCGGCACGCGGCCTGCCCCGTTTGAACCGATGCTAGGGGCGGCGGCTACGGGGCCACACCCCACGTAGGGGTAATAACGGGTGGAAGTTCGGGTGGTGGTGGCGGTAGGGCGGAGGTGGCGCCGAATCCGGAGGGCTCAGGGCCTTCAGGGGGGCGGGCGGAAACAAGACGGGGAGCCGGCCCTTCGGACCGGCAACCGGGCGCGGAGCACCATCGCCGGCTTGGCGCTTGCCAATCGCCCGGCGGGCGCGGACCGGTCCCCCGGCGGCCTGAAACCGGCCGTCGCCCGAAGCATGCGTCGCGCGGAACCTGTCCGGGGGAGTTGCAGCCGGGTGCGACAGACCGGGCGGGCGCCGGGGACGGATACCGTGGCGGACCCCGCGGCCGACAGGCGCCGGGCGGTTCACCCGCGAGCGGCGCCATGCGCCGCCGGCTAGTTGCCGGCGCAGCTCTCGGAGCCCGGATACCGGTCGTTGTCGGCCACCACCACGTTGTTGATCCAGTTCCGGATCAGGGCGTGTCCCTCGGCATGCACCACACTGCGAGAGATGGGGGGCATTTTCGCCGCCGGGGTATCGGCCTCCGGCCCGATGCGATATTCCACGATCGAGCTAGACGCATCGCCCGGATGGACGTCCACCTCGCGGCCGCCGCTGCCCTCGGCGCCCGCGGCCGTCGGCCCCTTGCAGATGCCGTAACTGGTGTCGATCCGGCGGAAAGTGTCCAGGAAATAACCGGTATTGGAGGCGAACCCGTCGGGATTGTGGCAATGGTGGCAGTTGACCTCGAAGTAGGCCCGCGCGCGCGCCTCGATATCCTCGTCGGAACCGGCCTGGAAGCCCGAGTCGCCGGGCTCGTCGAAGCGCGGCAAACGCTCCAGGTTGGTGGCGATCTGGGTATTCGGGTCGATACCCAAGTCGTCCGGACAACCGGCGAGGAAGCCGTGGTCGCACAAGTAGGCGATCTGGTTGTTGCCGGCGATCGGATGACGGCCCTGGTCGGTGACCACCGTCGATTCCGACTGGTAGGGGCGGTTGAGGTTGCGCACCTTGGGTCCGATCGGCGCCGAGCCGCCTTCCAGGTCGCGGTTGGCGTGGCAGGAGATGCACTGGTTGGCGTTGGGCACGCTATAGCTGTCGGTCGAACCGGATTGCGGCTTGCCGTAGCTGTCGGTGAAGTCCCAGGAGGTCGCCACCGTGGCACCGGCCAGCTTCAGGTTGGCCACGGGTTCGCCGGATTCGTCGGTCTCCCAGAGGTAGGGCAGGCCGCGCCAGCGGGCGGTGCCGTTGTTGCCCTCGCGCTTGATCAGCAAGCGTGTCTCGATGTGCGCCTCCTCGCCGTCCTCCACGAAGGAGAAAGTCTTGGCGATGATGGTCCCGGTCGGGAAAACGATGGTGCCCGTGGGGCTGTCAGCGCCCGGCGCCATGTAGGTGGCGCGCTCGCCGGGGGGCAGGAACGCCACCCGGTACTTCACCGCGTAGTCCGAGAACAACTTGGTATTGAGCACGAACGGGAAGCTCTTGCCGTTGGGCTCGCTGGTGGGATCGTCCGGATCGGCGAACAGGTTGTATTGCGCCAGATTCGGGCAGTCCACCCGCCCCGCGTCGAAATTGACCTCGCCCTGCGCCACGTCGGCGTTGCACAGCGCCGCGATCTCCTCCGGCGTGGGCGGTGGCTCGATATCGACGCTGGGCTCGAACGGCGGGATCTCGACCGGCTCGATGCGACCGAGGTTCTTGCCATAGGCCTCGTCGCACTCGTGGGCGCTCATGTCGAAGTCGGCCGGGAAGTTCTGGATTTCCGCGAGTTGCTCGGGCGTGGGCGCGTTTCCCGTCGCCAGCGCGATCGCGGCGTTGACCCCTTCGGTGCCGTGGAAATTCGCGAACTTGATGCTGTCGTCGCTGAAGCTGTTGTTGGCATCGATGCAGCTGGCGAAGAACAGGGGCTTCTTGCGCGGGTCGCCGTCCCGGTCAGTGTGGAACTTGTAGGCGTTGTAGTGGCAGCCCGGGTCCGGGTGTTCGTTGGTATACCGCGGCTTGCCCTCGAAGTTCTCCTCCTCGGGCACCGGCTCGCCTTTGCTGTCCTCGGGGTAGGGGCAGTCGGGATCGTATTCGTCGAGCAGGCCGTCCCAGACGATATGGGCGCCCCGGAAGCCGGTATTCACCTCGGGGTGCTCGGTATTGGGCGCCAGGCATGCCCCGAGGTTCTGTGGCAGCACGCAGCCGGCCTGGGTCTTCAAGCCCACGAGCGCGGGGAGCAACGCCGTGATGTCCTGGCTTAGCAGGTCATTGGTGGTGGCCACCGGCAGGCTGTTGCCGTTGTTGCGGAATTCGTTGTCGAAGATCCGCATGCCCTCGGTGTAGAAATCGATCTTGTTGTCGCTCGGCCGGCCGGCACCCTCCGGAAAGAGTTCATAGCTGACATGGATGATGCCGGCGGTATTGTTGTCCTCGAAGACGTTGTTGTAGACGTCGATACGGTCGTAGGCGAGCGTGATCATGCCGCTGCCCGGCGGCACGTTGGAGACGAACCCGCCCTCGGTGAAGTTGTAGGTGTTGTTCATGCGCGACACGTTGTCGTGCATGAGCGTGCGCTCGCCGTACTGGGTCAGGTTGTCCAGGTCGTAGATCAGGAAGCCGCCCGTGTTGCACTCCGCCAGGTTGTTTGAGTACTCACCGTGGCGCACGTTCTCGATCTCGAAGCCGAAGACATTGTAGGCGGCGCGGCTGTCGCGGATGATCGCGGTCGAGGTCTGTCCCACGTAGATTCCGGCATCCGAGGCACCGATGGATTCGGATTCCTCCACCAGAATGTTCTGCGATTTCACCGGATAGATGCCGTAGCGCCCCGCCTGGTCGCTGACGGTGTAGTCCGGCGAGGTCGTGTCCGCGCCGGGCAGGTTGTTCTCCAGCGCGCCCGGATCCTGGGTCGCGGGATCGGTACAGGCCACGTCGAGGCGACCGTCCTGGTAGTTATCGGCGGTAATGGGATCGGCGGACGCGCGGCCGCCGCCGGACGACCAGAACGCACGCACGCCCCGCAGGGTGCCGTGATCGACGTTGCGCAGCTCGAAGGCGTTGCCGTCCGTGTCCGCCACCGTCAGGCCCTCGATGGTGATGCCGCGCGCATCGTCCACCAGCAAGCCTTCGGGATTGTTGTTGTTGCGGAAGGACAGCACCGTCCGGTCCATCCCGCAGCCCTTGATGGTCACGGCCTCGGTATTCGTCAGCAGCAGGGTCGAGTCGATCTGGAAGAAACCGCAGCCGAATTCGATCGTATCGCCGGGCCGCGCGTCTATGAAGCGCGTCAGGGCGTCCTCGGTGGCGTCCGGGCCGGGCTCGATCTGAAACGTCCGCCCGGCCGGCACTTCACCGGAGCTGCCGTCGTCGCCGGCATTATCGGACGAGGAACCGCCACCGCTCGAACCGCCGCAGGCGGACAGTGCCGCGCTACCGGCAAGCGCCAACGCAAAGAACCAGACCCGCTTATCCATGATGAAGATGCCCCCTTAACTCCCGCCGCCGTCTTTGTCTGATACTGCTGCGTGCGACGGTGTGTACCGGGCGTCTCGGCCCGGCCGCATGTGTCAAATTTTTGACAGCAGCCTGCCATGGCGCCTAAGACCGCTCAACCCAGGGGTATAAATTTACTTATGGGCGCGCGAGAGGAGGTCGGCGGGTAAAGTAAGGATTCATCAAGGCCGGGCGCCGGAGAATGCCGCGGGCGCAACCGCCCTCCCCGCGGCATTGGCTCTCAACCGCGCGGCGCAGGCGGCACGCCGCCAGGGATCGTCTCCGTGCGCGTGCAGGCCGGCGCGGTCGACGGCGCTCCCGGCACCGGCGAGCGATACCGTTCACCCCCCGTGATGCACGTAGATCGGCGACGACCAGGCGCGCTCCCGGGCCGGGGCGGTGCAATCGTCGTCCGCATCCGTACGAGGATCGCCGTAGCAGACATCGACCGCCACGCACCGTCCCGAGTCGTCATACTCGCAGCGTAGGCCGTCCGCATTGATCGTCGGCGTGGGCGCCTGCAGCGCACGCACGTAGTAGAGGGTCTCGCGGCCGCCCGCCGTGAACCCGGGATCGCTGAACGTGAAGGCGCAGCCGCCGCCGTCGGCGGGACAGTCGTGCACACGCCAGGGATCGTCGATCAGCTCCGCCACCGGCTCGCCGGCGGCGATCTGCGGCCGGATGCGGACGACCTCGATCCGCTCGATCGGCCGGCGCCGGTCCGACGGGTGGTAACACTCGCCGCCCGAGAGCTTCGCCAGGCGCTCGGCCCCGATGGTCCGCACCACGTCCTCGGGGCAGCCCGGCTTCTGCTCGAAGGCACCCACCGCCCGCACGCGGAAGCGCGGCGCGTCGGTCATGGTCGCTTCGCCGCCCATGGGCCGCGGACCGCCGGGGGCGTTGCGCAGATCGAACCACAGCAGCATGCGGTCGCCCGAGGTGGCATACACCTCGCGTCGCCGGATGGCCTCCCAGATCGCCTCACGATCGCGGCCGGCGCTGTGCACCGCCATCAGACCGCCGCTATAGAAAAAGGAGGCCTGGCGCTCGGACTCGTTGACCTGGAGAAAACTGTACCGGCTGGCACCGAGCTCGTGGGGCTGCGACCACCGCTGGTCGGGATCGGGCTTGGCGGCGTCCACGAACTGATCCTGGGCGATCCCGCTCCGGGCACCGTAGGTATCCGTGACGACGGCCCGGTCGCGTTCCTTGAAACCGTTGCCGGGACGGGCGTTGTGGTTGTCACTGGAGCCGATGAAACCGAAGCGATAGCCGAACGGATCGCCGTCCTCGTCGGTTGCCTCGAAATTGCGTTTCGCCAGGATGTACTGCACGGACCCGCCGGGCCGGTGGTTGAGCGGCGGCAGGTAGCAGTCCCGGCACTGCCCGGCGTCGAGCCAGTCGTCGGGGGTCACGCCGGGCACCGTCAGGTGCCCCGCGCGGCCCGCGGCCAGGTAATTCTGTTCGGCCTCGTGCACGCGCCGCTCGCAGTCGTCGGACGCGGGATCGTCGCAGCGCGAGCGGATGATCTCGCCGGCGCGATGGCAGGACGGCAGATAGTCGGCGGTCGGCTCGGGGCAGACCGGATTGCCCTGGCCGTCGAATTCGACCGCCCGCCACTCCCGATATTCCTCGGCATTGCCGTGCCCGGAGAAGACCTCGATCAGTCGTTGGCTCTCGGGGTCGTGCTGTGCCGGAGTGACCTGCTTGGCCCAGTCGTAGCCGGGCGGCGTGTAGAACCCCCAGGTGGTGCCGTGCGGCACCACCATCGCGGGGAAACCCCAGTCGGCCAGCTTGTCGAACAAGTCCGCCGGCGTCGCGGCGACCTCCAGGCAGTCCGCCGGCAGTTCGCGCACCGGCCGGCCCTGTTCGCACACCGGCCACGACCGCAGATCGGCCTGCTTGTGCTGCAGATCGACCTGCCGCTGGCGGTTGTCGAAGTCCACGAGATAGGGGCCGATGTATTTCTGGAACGCGTTGAGGGGATCGTTGCGCATCGCCCGGAAGGCGACGCCGTCGGCGGCGATCGGCCGCGCCGGCACCCGGTCTTCCCCGGTATGCAGCAAAAACACGTTGCGGTGGCCGTAATGGCTCGCGCGCGTGTTGCCCATCTGGGTCCATTCCCAGCCCAGGAAGGTCACCAGGTCCGGGTTGGCCGGATCGCCCGCCGCGGCGTTGCAGGCACGCACGGTGTCCTTGATCATCCGCCAGTGGCGCGGCGTCAGGCTCTCGGCATGGTCGGTCAGGGCCCAGAAATCGAGGCCCGCGACGTAGCGGGCGTAATCGCAGGCATCGGCCGGCGGATGCGTGCCTTCCCCGCCGAGCATGGGCAGGCTCCAGGCGAATGCGTCCATGGAGAAGGTGGTATGCGCGTGCACGTCCCCGAACAGGATCTGCTTGGTCGCCGGGGCGCCGGCGGCCCGTTGTCGTGCCGCGCGCGCCGCGACCGTCTCCGTCGAGCGCGCGGCGTCGGTGACCGTGCCCGCCTGCTGCGGCGTGCCCCGGCGGTCGAGCGCGATGACAAGCGCCAGACCGGCACAGGCCAGACCCAGCAGAACCACCCCCAATGACACTTTTCGCATGGCGCTCTCCCCCGCGCCGCCCGGGTCGGCGGCTTGTATGCACTGTACACAATGTTTAAAAGAAGGCGATAAGCCACAAGGCGATACCCTCCCGCCGGCGAATGAACGACGCGCATCGACATCCCCGCACGACCGCCTGGCTCGCCGCCGGCATGTTCGGCGGCCTCGTCCTGGCCGTGGCCGGTCTGATCGACCCCGGCGCCGGGGACGCCGGCTTGCCGGAGAACGCCGTGGCGCGCGTCGACGGCCGGGTCATCGGCCGGGATACCTACACCCGGGCATTGAAGGCGGTGGCTGAGGACAAGCGCGATCCGCTCGACGATGCCGACCGACGGCAAGTGCTGGAACGGCTCGTGAACGAATCCCTGCTGATCGCGCACGGCCTGGACCTGGATCTCGTGCGGCAGTCGCCCAGGCTGCGCGACCAACTGGTCGACGAAGTCCTGCAGGGCATCCGGGCACAATCGGATTCGCGAGCACTGTCGCGGGACGAGGTCGAACGCTTCTACCGCCGGCACCGGGCGCTTTTCACCGGGCCGGAGCTGTTGCACGTCGGCGTCATCCGGACCGGCGATCGCGCGGCCGCCGCCCGGGCAAGCGACGCCTTGCGCGACGGGATGGCGTTCTCGCGCGTGCTCGCGCGTTTCGACGACGGCACCGGTTTCCTGCCGGACGGCCCCCTGCCGGCCGACAAACTCCGCGACTATCTCGGACCGGAGCTCACCCGGCGCGCCGAGGCGCTGCCCCCCGGCGACGCCAGCGAGCCGATCGAGTCCCGGGGCCGCCATGTCGTGCTCATGCTGCACGCCCGGCGCGCGGCCGAACCGCCGCCGCTCGCGCAGGTCGAGTCCGCCGTTCGCCACGAAATCCGGCGGCGGCGTGCCGAGGCCCTGCTGCGGGAACGCTTGGCCGCCCTGCGCGAGCGTTATCCCGTGACCGTGGCGCCGGATGTCCCGCAATAACCTCTGGCTCGCGATCGCACTCTGCCTGTGGGCGAGTATCACGACCGCGCATACCCGCAGCGTGTCCTATTCGTTCTGGGAGATCGGCGACGACGGGGCGCGGGCGCGCGCCACGATGTCGCAACTGGAGCTGACCCGACTGGGCCTCGCGCCGGAGGACCCCCGCTACCGCGACAAGGTCGCGCAGCAATTGATGCAGAACCTGCGCCTCAACGATGCCGGCGGCCCCTGCACGAACGAGGCCGGCACACCGCCGGAGGTGCGCTCGGGGGATGTCGTTCACCGCTGGCGCGTACGCTGCGACGGACCGCCGACCAGCCTGAGCAGCACGCTCTTCCGCGGCACCGGCATCGCCCACGCACACTTCGTCACCCTGACCGCGGACGACCGGGACCCCGTCACCCGGATACTGACCCCCGACGCCGGCACCTGGCATTGGGCCGGGGAAACGGCGAACGCCACGGCGCCCGACCGCCTCGGCGCCTTCTTCTCATTGGGCGTGACGCATATCCTCTCCGGCTGGGACCACCTGGCGTTCCTGCTGGTCCTCGTGGTCATCGCCGCCTCCCTGAAGGAGGTAGCCTGGCTGGCCACGGGTTTCACCCTGGGCCATAGCCTGACCCTGGCGATCGCCGTCCTCGGCCTCGCGCGGCCGACCGCCCCCGCGGTCGAGGCCTTCATCGCCCTGTCGATCGTGCTGGTCGCGCTGGAAAACGCTTATCGGCTGACGCCCGGCAGCCGCGCATTCGCGGCAGGCGCCGTGCTGGTGCTGATCGCGCTCGCCCTGGTCTCCCCCGTCATGCCGCTGCTGGTCGTCCTGGGTCTCGCGCTATTCCTGTACGCGTACGGCAGGCTGTTGCTGGACGCGCGCAAAGGCTTCCGCCTGCGGCTGGCGCTCACCGCCGCCTTCGGCCTGTTCCACGGTTTCGGCTTCGCCGGCGTGCTCGACGGCATGGACCTGCCGGCGGACCGGCTCGCGATCTCACTTCTGGGCTTC
This sequence comes from Salinisphaera sp. PC39, assembly GCF_040361335.1. Classification (NCBI taxonomy): domain Bacteria; kingdom Pseudomonadati; phylum Pseudomonadota; class Gammaproteobacteria; order Salinisphaerales; family Salinisphaeraceae; genus Salinisphaera; species Salinisphaera sp. PC39. The sequence continues at coordinate 159,987 of NZ_APNM01000006.1, forward strand.
AATGCCGGCGTGGAGGTGGGACAACTGCTGCTGCTCGCCTGCGCCTGGCCGATCCTGCTGGCACTCCGGGGCAGCGGCCTACCGGCGACCCCGGCCGCCACGGCGGCGGCCGCCGGCATCGGCACGTTCTGGTACATCCAGCGGTTGTTCGGCTAGTCCGCGTACGCCATATCGCCGGGACCGGGGGTCCCCGCGTCGGACGGTAACGTGCCTGGCGTACCCGGGCATACCGGGGCGAAGCGGCCCGGCACATTCCCGAATGTCCTTATAGGGTCAATGGAAGCCCATTCATAGGTCGAGCGGAGACAGGGCGGATAAGCTTGCCTTAACAGGAAGTTACGCCAGCCCCGCAGCGTCTCGGCGGTCGCCGGGTAACCGCTGGCGGCAAGATGAGTCAGATAAGCATCGATATCGTAGGGTGGATCGTGGAGTCGCCCGCGGATCAACCGGACGGCCTCGCAAACCGTTGCTTGCGCCAGATCACACTGGTACGAGACGAAGGCATCGGGATGGATGGCCTCGACATCGTAGGGCGCCAATGCCGCTTCCGGAAAATCCTTCAGATTGAAGGTCACGATCGCATCGGCACCGGCGCGAAGCGCCGCGGCGAGTACATGGCGATCATCGGGGTCGGGCAAATCCAGTCCCTCGATGAGGGACTCGTAACCGGTGACCCGAGCGTCATCCACCACTCGGTCCATCAATTCACGCGTTCGAGCGAGGGCCGCGTCAGACAGGTCTGGCCGATTGGCCTTGAGGTTACGAATCCATTCGTCGTGAATGTCGTCGGTCCAGTGAGCCCGGAACAGGCCCGTGGTGGCCAACTGCATCAATAGATCGCGAGACGGCGCGGGATATAGGACATTGGCGTCGAAGACGACGGTGAACCGAGACACGTCAATAGCCCATATCGTGATCCACAGCGATCGCCGTCAACTCCTCGAGGTCGCGCTTTTGCTCGACCCTGCGCCGTTCCTTGTGATCAAGGAGATCACTGACCAAAACCCGGCGATGCGTGCCGACCTTGCGATAGGGGATATCACCCTTCTCCAGCAATTTCACCAGATACGGCCGCGAGACATTGAGCAGGTCGGCGGCCTCCTGAGTGGTCAATTCCGCGTGCACGGGCATCAATGTAATCGCGTTCCCGCTGGCCATCTCGCTGAGGATGCGCAAAAGCATCTTGGCCGCCGACGTCGGCAATTCAAACACACTGGAGCCGACCCCATCGCTCACGCGCACAGTGCCGCCAGGCTGCTCGAGTAGCTGCGCCAAGGCCTGACTGGCTTCCCGGGCCTGCGCCGATTCATCGCTGGACGGCAACTGCAGGTCGTCGTCGGGATAGCGTGTCATAACGTACTCCGACTTCTGTTATCCACATTCGAAATATACGAAATAAACGAAATTATCGCAACGAAACCGTCGCGTCGAGTCTGACCGAGCGTCCACGACCCAGGTTTCTTGCGCCACGGCAACGCTTTGGCATGCGAAGGGAAACTCGGGAGGCGGGACATGTGGCGGCACACGAGGACAAGGTGTACCAGGAGACCAATGGGAAAGTCCCCCGGTGCGGAACAAGGATGCCTCCGCCCAACAAGCACGTATGTGACGTGCTTGATCGGACGAGGCCGAAACCGGCGGCGCTGGCACGCCGGATCGCAAGGAGTGTCGGCTACCTGCAAGCACCGTTAAGGTGTGAAAACGATTCGAATAGGGAGAACAGGCTCGTGAGTGTCGAGGGCAAAGTGGTCGTCATCACCGGCGGCAGCCGTGGGATGGGCAAGGCCATGGCGGAAGGCTTCGCGAAGCAGGGCGCCAACGTGGTCGTCGCGAGCCGCAAGCGCGAGAACTGCGTCGAGGTGGCCGACGAACTGAGCACCGCTTACGGTGTCCGGGCGATGCCGGTCGCATGCAACGTGAGCCACTGGGAGGACTGCGACGCCCTGGTGGAGACGGTATACGCGGAGCTCGGCCGGATCGACGTATTGATCAACAATGCCGGTCTCTCGCCGCTGTACCCCAGTCTCCCCGAGGTCACCGAGACCTACTTCGACAAGGTCATCGGCGTGAATCTCAAGGGCCCCTTCCGTCTCGCCGCCCTGGTCGGGCAGCGCATGAGCGAGGGCGAGGGCGAGGGCGGATCGATCGTCAACATCGGCTCCATTGAGGCGATCCGGCCCAACACGCATTCCCTGCCGTACGCCGCCGCCAAGGCCGGGCTGCATGTCCTCACCGAGGGCTTCGCCAAGGCCTTCGGCCCCACGGTGCGGGTCAACACCATCCAGTGCGGCCCGTTCCTCACCGACATTGCCACCGCCTGGACGCCCGAGATGCGCCGCCAGTTCGAGGAGACCCTCGCCCTGCAGCGCTGCGGCAAACCGGAGGAGGTCGTCGGCGCGGCGATGTACTTCGCCACCGATGCCTCGTCGTTCTGTACCGGGGCGTTGCTGCGACTCGATGGGGGCACGCCGTGAGCGACCCGATACCCGATCTCGAACCCGTCCGGGTCTGGATGGACGAGCAGGGCCTGGGCAGGGGGCGGCCGTTCGAGGAAGCCCGGCTACTGGCCGGCGGCACCCAGAACGTGATGGTGCGCTTTCGCCGGGGGGACCGGTCCTACGTCCTGCGGCGCGGCCCGAGGCATACCCGGGCCACCACGGACAAGTCCCTGTTGCGGGAAATCCGGGTCCTGGAGGCCCTGGCCGACACGGCCGTCCCGCACCCGGCACTGATCGCGGCGTGCCCCGACCGCAACGTGCTGGGCGACTCGGTCTTCTACCTGATGGCGCCCGTCGACGGCCTCAACGCCGTGAACGAACTCAGCGCCCGCCACCGCGAATCGGCCGCCGTGCGCCATGACATGGGGCTCCGGATGGTGGACGCGCTCGCCGCCCTGCACGCCGTCGACCCCGAGCAGGTCGGTCTGGGAGACATGGGCCATCCCGACGGCTTCCACGAACGGCAGGTCCGGCGGTGGCTGTCCGAGCTCGACGCCTACAACGAACTGTCGGGCTACGAAGGGCACGCGATCCCCGGCCTCGCGCAGGTGGCCGACTGGCTCGACAACAACCTGCCGCGGCATCCGCGGCCGGGCCTGATGCACGGCGACTTCCATGTCGCCAACGTCATGTTCGAGCACGGCGGGCCGGATGTCGCGGCCATCGTCGACTGGGAGATGTGCACCGTCGGCGACCCGCTGCTCGACCTCGGCTGGCTGTTGTCGTTGTGGCGCGAGCCGGGACAGGACACCGATCTACTCGACAGCGCCCTGTCCAAGGCCGGCGGGATGGCCACCCCGGACGAACTCATCGAGCGATACGCCTCGCATGGCGTGCGGGACGTGACCGAACTCGACTGGTACCGCGTCCTGGCCTGTTTCAAGCTGGGCATCATCCTGGAGGGCACCTATGCCCGTTCGCGGGCGGGCAAGGCGCCGCCGGAGCTCGGCACGTGGATGCGGGACCGCACCACACGGCTATTCGAACGGGCTCACGCCCTCATCGCCGCATCGGGCCGACAGGCCGGATAACCTCGAAAGGCGGCACCCCGGCCCGCAAGCGTCGCGAGCGCCTCAGAACAGCGGCTCGCCCCAGTCCACCGACTCGCGAAGCGTCGGCTTGAGCACCTTGCCGCCCGGGTTGCGCGGCAGCGCCTCGCCGGCGACGTGGATGTACTGCGGCACCTTGAAGTCACCGATGTGGCGGCGGCAGAAGGCGACCACGTCGTCGGCATCCACCTCGCGGCCGGGCACGGGCACGATCACCGCGCCCACCTTCTCGCCCATCATGGCGTCGGGCACGCCCATCACCGCCGCCTCGAAGATGTCGGGGTGGGCGGCCAGGCAGTTCTCCACCTCCACGCAGTACACGTTCTCGCCGCCGCGGTTGATCATGTCCTTGGCGCGGTCGACGATGTAGACGAGGCCTTTGTCGTCGATGCGGGCCAGGTCACCGCTGCGCAGCCAGCCGTCGACGAAGGTCTCCGCGGTGGCCTCCGGCTTGTTCCAATAGCCGTCCACCACGTTCGAGCCGCGGATGAGCAGTTCGCCGACCCCGGTATCGGGGTCGACATCCCGCAGATCCACTTCCATCACCGGCGCGGCGAAGCCGACGCTGTCGGCATGCTCGTCGGCGTACTCGTGCGGCAGGTAAGTGGCGATCGAGGCGGTCTCGGTCAGGCCGAAGCCGTTGCCCAGCCGCGCCCGCGGAAAGGCGTCCTTGAGCCGGGCCACCAGGTCCGGCGCGATGGGCGCCCCGCCGTAGACCAGCCAGCGCACGCTGGAGACGTCGAAATCGCCGAAATTCTCCTGACTGATCGCCAGCCAGTACACCGCCGGCACCGACACCAGCACATTGATGCGCTCGGCCTCGATCGCCTGCAGGAAAGCCTGGACCTCGAAGGCGGGCATGATCACCGTCGCCCCGCAACGCTCCAGGGTGGCCAGGAGCTGGCTGTGGCAGCCGGTGGCGTGGAACAGCGGCACCGACAGCAGGTTGCGCACGCTGCCGTCGTCCGGCAGGCCGATCACCCGGCGGGCGGACTCGTTGTTGGACAGGAAGTTGGCGTGGGTCGTCCGCGCGCCCTTGGGAAAGCCGGTGGTGCCGCTGGTGTAGAAGATCGCCGCCAGGTCCGCCGGCTGGAGGTCGTCGACGACCAGCGGCTCGCCGTCGGGCAGGGCGTCGTCCGGCCGGAACACGTAGGCCGAGCCGGAGTCGTCGATGACGTAGTCGATCTCCTCCCGCGAGAAGCGGATGTTGACCGGCACCGCCACGACGCCGGCGAGGTGGCAGCCGAGAAAGGCCAGCACCCAATCCAGGCCGTTGCCGAGCTGGATGGCGGCGCGGTCGCCGCGCTGCAGGCCGGATGCGGCCAGCCCCCCGGCCACGCGCGCCGAGCGGTCCCACAGTTCGCGGTAGGTCACCCGCGCGCCGGTGCCCAGATCCACGATCGCCTCGCCCTCGGGCCGGCGCTCCACGCTGTTCCGCAGCATGGCCACCAGCGAGTCGGGACGGTTCGCATAGCGCTTCACGCCGTCCTCGCCGCGGACGACGCCGGATTCGTCGAAGACACCCATCAGTACGCCCCGACGTTCTCGAAGATGCGGCGCGGGTTGATCACCATCATTTGATCGATCTGGTCCTCGGTGACACCGCGCTCCCGCAACGCGGGCAGCACGTCCTCGTGGATATGCTTGTAGTGCCAGTTGGGCACGTTGGTGGCGCGCTGCTCCTCGGTGAACCAGTCGATATGGCACATGGTGTCGTGGGACAGCACCATGCGGTCGGCATAGCCGGCCTTGCACAGGTCCACCACCGTGTTCACGCGGTTCTCGAAGTCGAGCAGGATATCCAGCCCGAAGCGGTCCATGCCGATGGTGGAGCCCGCATCCATGAGGTTGCGCAAATAGGTCTGGTCGGTGGTGTCACCGCAGTGGCCGATGATCACGCGCGACAGGTCCACGCCCTCCTCGCGGAAGACCTTCTGCTGGTCGTAGCCGCGCTCGGTGTGGGCGTCGGTGTGGGTGGTGATGGGCACGCCGGTCTCGCGGTGGGCCTGGGCCACCGCGCGCAGCACCCGTTCCACGCCGGGCGTCAGGCCCTCCTTCTCGGTGACGCACTTCAGGATCGCGGCCTTCACGCTGGTGCCGGCGATGCCCTCGCGGATGTCCTGGATGAACATGCCGGTCATCGGCTCCGGCTCCTCGAACAGGCAATCCGGGCCGCGGAAGTGGAAATAGAAGGGCACTTCGTTGTAGGTGTAGACGCCGGTGGCGGCGACGATATTCACGTCCACCTCATTGGCGATGCGCTGCACCCGTGGGATGTAGCGGCCCAGCCCGATCACGGTGGGATCGACGATGGTGTCCACACCCACCTCGGTCAGACCCTTGAGCTTGGTGATCGCATCCGAGACGCGGTACTCCTCGTCCCAGATCTCGGGGTAGTTCTGCTGGATCTCGGGGCTGAGAACGAACACGTGCTCGTGCATCAGCGTGGTGCCCAGTTCCGACGTGTCCATCGGCCCGCGCACCGTTTCCACGGTCGTCATGATGCTCTCCTCCGTCTCGCTACGGACGTTGTTGTCCTGTCACGCTAAGCGTCGGGGAGCAAAGCCGCAACCGTGGAACAGGCCGACGGCGATGCCGGCCGGTCGGTCACCAGGGGCCGGCAGGGTTATTCCACGGTCACCGACTTCGCCAGGTTACGGGGCTGATCCACGTCCGTGCCCTTGGCCACGGCGACGTGGTAGGCGAGGAGCTGCAGCGGGACGGTGTAGACAATGGGGGCGACCAGGTCGGCGGCGTGGGGCATCTCCAGGACGGTGATGCCGTCGTCGTCCTCGAAGCCGGCATCGCGGTCGGCGAAGACGTAGAGCTGGCCGCCGCGGGCGCGGACTTCCTGTAGGTTGGATTTTACCTTCTCCAGCCAGTCGTTGCTGGGGGCCACGGCGATCACCGGCATGTCCTCGTCCACCAGGGCCAGGGGGCCGTGCTTGAGCTCGCCGGCGGCGTAGGCCTCGGCGTGGATGTAGGAGATTTCCTTGAGCTTGAGCGCGCCTTCCATGGCGACGGGGTACATCGGGCCCCGGCCCAGGAACAGGGCGTGATGTTTGTCCACGAAACGGTCAGCCAGGGCGCGGATGCTGTCGTCCATCAGCAGCACGTCCTCGACGCGGCCGGCGATGCCGCGGATCTGCTCGTTCAGGGCCGGCTCGTCGCGGCCCCGGGCGCGCGCCAGGATGGCGGTGACCAGCAGCAGCGCCAGCAGTTGGGTGGTGAAGGCCTTGGTGGAGGCGACGCCGATCTCGGGACCGGCGTGGGTCATCAACGTGAGATCGGACTCGCGCACCAGCGAGGATTCGGGCACGTTGCAGATCGACAGGCTGCCGATGTAGCCCAGCCCCTTGGCGTAGCGCAGGGCGGCCAGGGTGTCCGCGGTCTCGCCGGATTGCGACAGGGTCACGAACAGGCAGTCTTCCGGCACCACCGGGTTGCGGTAACGGTATTCGCTGGCCAGCTCGACGTTGCAGGGCACGCGCGCCACCGATTCCAGCCAGTAGCGGGCCACCAGCCCGGCGTGGTGGCTGGTGCCGCAGGCCACGATATGCACGGCCTTCACCCGCGCGAACAGGTCCTCGGCGCCGGGGCCGATGCTGGCGGCCAGGGCACCGTGCTCGCCCAGCCGGCCCTGCCAGGTGTCGGTGAGCGCGGACGGCTGCTCGAAGATCTCCTTGAGCATGAAGTGGCGGTAGCCGCCCTTGTCGGCGGCGTCCGCCGACAGGCTGGATTCCTTGACCGGCCGGTCCACGGCGGCGCCGTCGTGGTCGGTGACGGCCAGCCGCTCGGCCGTGAGGTCGGCGATGTCGCCCTCTTCCAGGTAGACGAAGCGCCGGGTCACCGGCAGCAGGGCGGCGGCGTCGGAGGCGACGAAGTGCTCGCCGATGCCCACGCCCACCACCAGCGGCGAGCCGCGGCGGGCGGCCACCAGTCGGCCGGGCTCGTCGGGGCTGATCACGGCGATGGCGTAGGCGCCTTCCAGCTCGGCAAGCGCCGCGCGCACGGCATCGGCGAGATCGGGATGCTGCCGGCGGTGCAGGGCCACCAGGTGGGCGATGGTCTCGGTATCGGTGTCGGAGGCGAACGTGAACCCGCTGTCCTCCAGACGGCGGCGCAGGGACTCGTGGTTCTCAATGATGCCGTTGTGGACCACGGCCAGGGCATCGCCCGAGAGATGCGGGTGGGCGTTGTTCTCGGCGACACCGCCGTGCGTGGCCCAGCGGGTGTGGGCGATGCCCAGGTTCCCGGCCAGGGGCTGGCGTTCCAGGGCCTCTTCGAGCTGGCGCACCTTGCCCACGGTGCGGGCGCGCCCGAGCGCGCCCGCGGCGTCCACCACCGAGATGCCGGCGGAATCATAACCGCGGTATTCGAGCCGCCGCAGGCCCTCCATGAGGATGGGGACGACGTTGCGTTGGGCGGTGGCGCCGACTATGCCGCACATGTTTGCTTGTGCTCCGGGAAATGACAGACGGAAAACGGGAAACGCCGGAAGGTGATCCCGTCTACTACAGGGGTTTTGGCGTTTTCCGTTTTCCGTTTCACGTTTTCCGATCCTTCCTGGGTCTCTGCCATCCTTCCACCGTCACCTGACGCGCGCGGGACACGGTCAACTTGCCGGCGGGGGCGTCCTTGGTGATGGTGGAGCCGGCGCCGATGGTGGCGCCGGCGGCGACCTCGACGGGGGCCACGAGCTGGCAATCGGAGCCGATGAAGGCGCCGTCGCCGATCACGGTCTTGTGCTTGGCCGCGCCGTCGTAGTTGCAGGTGATCACGCCGGCGCCGACGTTGACGTCGGCGCCCAGTTCGGCGTCGCCGACATAGCTGAGATGCGGCATCTTGCTGCCGGCGCCCACCTTGATGTTCTTGGTCTCGACGAAATTGCCGACCTTGGCGCGCTCGCCCAGCTCGGTGTCCGGGCGCAGGCGGGCGAAGGGACCGATCTGGCAGCGGTCACCCACCCTGGCGTGCTCGATCACGGTGTGGGCGTGGATCTGGGTGCCGTCGCCGATGCGGCACTGCCTGAGCACGCAGTTGGGCCCCACGTGCACCCCCGCGCCCAGGGCCACCTCGCCCTCGATCACGGCGTTGACGTCGATCACGCAGTCGGGGCCGGCGGTCAGGGTACCGCGCAGATCGAACCGGGCCGGATCGCGCAGTGTCAGACCCGCGGCCATCAGCTCATCGGCCTGGCGTCGCTGCAGCACCCGCTCGGCGGCGGCCAATTCACGCTTGTCGTTGATGCCCTGCACTTCCGCGGCGCTCCCTGCCTGGCCGGCCACCACGCGTACGCCGTCCTCGGCGGCCAGCGCGACGATATCCGTCAGATAATATTCACCCTGGGCATTGTCGTTGTCCAACCGGACGAGCCAATCCCGCAGGCGACCGGCGGGGCCGCAGAGCAGGCCGGTATTGACCTCGCGGATATGGCGCTGGTCGCCGTCCGCGTCCTTGTGCTCGACGATGCCGATCACGCGATTGCTGTCATCGCGCACGATGCGACCGTAGCCCGTGGGATCGTCAAGCACCACCGTGAGCAGGGCCAGGCTGTCGCCGCCCGCCGCCTCGACCAGGTTCTCCAGGGTCTCGGCACGGATCAACGGGACGTCGCCATACAGCACCAGGACCCGGGCGCCGTCGGGTACGTCGTGGATCGCCTGGGCCACGGCATGCCCGGTGCCGAGCTGTTCGGCCTGGTGGACCCAGTTGACGTCGAGATAGCCGAGGGCGGACTGCACCTGCTCGGCGCCGTGGCCGTACACCACGTGGATGCGTTCCGGGTCGAGCCGCTGGGCCGTTTCCACGACGTGGGTCAGCAGCGGGCGGTCGCCCAGCGGCTGCAGCACCTTGGGCAAGGCGGAGCGCATCCGGGTGCCCTGGCCGGCGGCGAGTACGATGATGTGCAAGGGCATGTCGACGTCGAGACTCCGAATTCGCGGACCCACCAAAGGCCCGTCATTGTTGCAGAAAACCATGACATTTTCCGCCCTGCAGCACGCCGCGCCAGGCGGCGGTCACGGACCGTCGCGCCCTTGAGCCGGCGGCATCGCCGGCCACGGCCAGCGCGGCGACGCCCAGAGCCGCTCGTGCAGGGCCTCGAAGGCCACGGCATCGTCCAGCAGGGCGGCGCGCTCGGCGCTGCCGAGACTCTCCGGTCCCGCCTCCAGGACCCGGTCGCAAAGGGCCCGCCGACGCTCCCGCTCGTTCGCCGGCAGGGTATGCGGGCTGCGCACCAATGCGCAGTGCAGGGCGTTGACGGCGGGGTCCAGCAGCGCCCGTGCGAAGCCACGGCGCCCCTCGTGCCCGCCGCGACGCAGTTCCCGCCGCAACCGGCGCAGCACCCGCGGCGGCCGCGACTCCTCCGGGATCAGGAACAAGCGCCGGCGCCGCAGCCGCCGGCCCAGGCCCGGACGGCTGGAATACACCGTCACCGCCGGCGCCAGCAGCAGCGGCACGAAGATCGGCAGCAGCCACGGGGCGAAGCCCGGAGCGACGTAGAACAGCAGCCCGCCCCAGGCGAGTGCGATCAGCATGCCGGGACCGTGGTATCGGAGGGCGCGCGTCCACGGGATGCCGACGTCCGAGCGCGACTGCGCGCCCCAGCGGACCTTGCCGCCCAGCAGCGTGACCGCCACGAAGCGCGAATGCGAGAGCATGCGCACCGGCGCGATCAACGTCGTGAACAGGATCTCCAGCACCGTGCTCGCCAACAGGCCCGGCCAGCCGCCGAAATCGCGGGCCTCGCCCCGCCACAGGATCCGCAGCAACCCCAGCAGCTTGGGCAGGAACAGCACCACCAGGGTCGCCGCGAACAGACTGATGGCCCAGGCCGGCCGCCAGACCGGCCACTCCGGGAACAGACCGCCGGCCTCGGGAAAGTAGTCATGCGGCCGCAGGGCCTCCAGGACAGCCTCGGTGCTGCTCAAACCCAGGAACACCAGCCACAGCAGGGCCGAGGCGTAGGCCATCACGCCATTGGCGAACAGGGCGCGGTGGGCGGGATTGAGGCGGTCCGAGAACAGCAGCCGCATGTGCTGGAGGTTGCCCTGGCACCAGCGCCGGTCGCGCTTGAGCTCGTCGAGCAGGGTGGGCGGCATCTCCTCGTAGCTGCCCGGCAGGTCGTAGGCCAGGTACACGCCCCACCCGGCCCGGCGCAGCAGGGCCGCCTCCACGAAGTCGTGGCTGAGGATATCGCCCGATAGCGCGCCCTTGCCCGGTAGCCGCGGCAGCGAGCAGTGCGCCATGAAGGGGGCGATGCGGATGATCGCGTTGTGGCCCCAGTAGTGGGCGTTGTCGAGGTGCCAGAAGTGCAGGCCGGCGGCGAACAGCGGCCCGTAGGCCCGCAGCGCGAACTGCTGGATGCGCGCGATCGGGGTGTGACGTTCCACCGCGAACGGCTGGGTCTGGATCAGACCGGCGGCCGGGTGATGCTCCATCAGTTGGGCCAAGCGCACGAGCGCGTCGCCGGTCATGATGCTGTCGGCGTCCAGGACCACCATGTAGCGGTACTGACCGCCCCAACGACGGCAGAAATCGGCGATATTGCCGTTCTTGCGCTTGGCGTGGGTCCGCCGGCGCCGATAATACACCCGGCCGTGGGCGCCCAGATCGCGGCACATCGCGGCCCAGGCCACCTCCTCCTCGACCCAGAGATCGGGATCGCGGGAGTCGCTGAGCACGAAGAAATCGAAACGCTCCGCCTGCCCGGTGTCCGCCAGCGAGCGGTAGACCGTGCGCAGCCCGGCGAAGACCCGGTCCACGTCCTCGTCGCAAATGGGCATGACCACGGCCGTGCGGGCCCCGGCCGGCAGCGGCGTGCGCCCGGCCACCGCGGCATCGACCGCATAGCGGTCGCCGAACAGCAGGGTCCGGAAGCCCGCCACCGCGGTCCAGAAACCCACCAGGATCCAGGCGAACAGCAGGAAGGCCACCGCCAGGATCGCCACTTCCAGTCCCGTGCCACCCTGATGGGGCAACACGGCGGCCAGGTAACCGCTGCCGGCGAAGGCCGGTAGCGCCACCAACACTGACAGCGCCAGTTGCCGCAGCCGGGCCGCGCTCCGCAACCGATCGGGACCCGCCAGTCGCGTCGGCAGGCGGGCGAGCCATAGTACGCCGTCCATGAGGCGTCGCAGCGGGCTGCGATCCAGGGGCGGCGGGCGCATGTGGCCGCGCCGTATCGGCGGCATGGAGCGCAGCCGCGGCCAGCGTCCGGACCAGGGCAGGCGGCCGAAGCGCGTCGTCACCCGTTTCCGCCGGGAGGCCGCCAACCCCGCCGCCGGTCCCCCATCGCGCTCCGCCAGCAACCGGTGCAGACGCTCGAAGGCACGCTCGTAGGCCGCCTCGGGCTCGGCCGGCATATCCCCGGTGGCACGCTCGACCAAGGACGTCGATTCATCCTCGGGCAGCCCCAGGGCCGCCAGGTATTGCCGCAGTCGTTCCGCCACCTTGCGGCGCAGGGCATCTTCCGGCGCGTCGACGGATTCGAACGAGATCGCGCTCATGGCCGCAGGGCGTAGGTCCAGGTCTCGGTCAGCGCGCCGCCGTCCGGCGTCGCCAGATAGGCACGCAGTTCCAGCGGCGGCGCGGCGTCGGCGGCCAGCACGTGGAACACCAGACGCCAGCCGCCGGTCGCCTCGTTGCGGAAGGCGTTGGCGTGCAGCAGGCGCGCGCCCTCGGGAACGGACACACGCGGCACCACCTCGGCATTCGCCGGCAACTCGTCCAGGCGGTCGCCGACGAAATCGATCACCACTTCCCGGGCGGCAGCCGGCTGCTGACTGCCGCCGCTGGGCCGGCCCACGCGGGTCGCCCGGGTCCGGCCGCCCGGCGGCAGGGCCTCGTCGGGACCGCGCCAGGACAGGCGGTAGGCGAAGTCCAGGGTCTGGCCCGCGGTGACCGACTCCGCCGGCACCCAGTAAGCGACGATGTTGTCGTTCTTCTCGCTCTCGGAAGGAATCTGGACCAGCTCGATACGGCCCTTGCCCCATTCGCCCTGGGGCGCGACCCAGGCACTCGGCCGGCGCTCGTAGCGGGCCTCCAGGTCCTGGTAGTTGGCGAACGCGTCGTCGCGCTGCATCAATCCGAAGCCGCGCGGGCTCTCCAGCACGAAGCTGTTCACCGCCAGCTCGCGCGGGTTGTGCAGCGGCCGCCAGAGCCATTCGCCGGTGCGCGCGGCGATCAGCAGGCCGTCCGAGTCGTGTACCTCGGGACGGAAATCGTCGAAACGGTGCGGACCGTTCTCGCCGAACAGGAACATGCTGGTGAGCGGCGCGATGCCCAGCTTGGCGATGGGATGGCGGGTGAACAGCCGCGCCTGCACGTCCATGATGGTGATCGCGCCGGGCTCGATGACGAATCGGTAGGCGCCGGTCACGCTCGGACTGTCGAGCAGGGCGTAGACGGTCATGCGTTCGGCGTCCGGCGCCGGCGGCTTGATCCAGTAGGCGCGGAAGCGCGGGAATTCCTCGCCGTCGGCGGTGGCCGTGTCCACCGCCAGCCCGCGCGCGGACAGCCCGTAATGCTGGCCGGCGCCGATACCGCGGAAATAGCTCGCGCCCAGGAACACCGCGAACTCGTCCTTGTAGTCGGGCCGGTTGAGCGGGTAGTGCACGCGAAAGCCGGCATAGCCCAGGTCCGCGGGGACGCGCTCGGCCAACTTGGGATTCGGATACTCGAAGCGACCCTTCTCGAAGGCGAGCCGCCCCACGCCGCCGGCGGTTATCAGATACACCGGCACCGTGTGCCGGTAATGGAATCCCGGATGGAAGAACTGCAGCTCGAAGGGGCGGCCCTCGCTGCGCCATAGTGCCTTGCCGGGCCGGTAGCGAATCGCCCGCCACTGGTCGTAGCTCAACTCGCGCAGGTCGGGCGGCACCGCGGGCGGCGCCTGGTAGGGCTTTTCCGCCAGGGCCTTGGCGCGTGCCGCGACCTGCTCCAGGCCGAACGGTGGCGGTCCGGCGCCAACGGCGCCGGCGGCGGCAATCAGGAATAGTGCCGCTACGGCGCGGCGTACGGCCGGGAACCGGCCGTGTGGCGAGGGGGCCATGTCGTGCAAGTCGTCCTCCCGATGCAGGGTCGCACGTGGTCCCGATTCGCCCCCTCGTCAATCGGGCATGGGGGATCCATTATCCCTGCAAATGGGCTGGCGGGCCAGTCTCGGGAGTGACATGCCGCCGGACGGGCGCCGGCGGCGGGCAGACGTAGACGGCCCCGGCCGACGCGGCCGGGGTCGCTCGCGACGGCCGATCAGCGGCGGGAGGAGGTGCCGCGGAGCTGTTTGACCACGTGCAGCCGGGCCGCGGCCTCGGCCAGCTCCGCCTGGGCGCGGGCCATGTCGACCTTGTCGTGCGCCTCGGACAGGGCCTCCTCGGCTCGCTGCTTGGCCTTCTCGGCCTCGGCCTCGTCGATGTCGTGGGCACGGGCGGCCGTGTCGGCGAGCACCGTGACCAGATGCGGCTGCACTTCGAGCACACCGCCGGACACGAAGAAGACCTGCTCCTGGCCCTCCAGGTCCTCGATCCGGACCTGCCCCGGCTTGAGCCGGGTCAGCAGCGGGGCGTGGCGGGGCGCAATGCCCACCTCGCCCATCTCGGCCGGCGCATAGACCATGTTCGCGGAGCCGGAATGGATCTGGCCCTCCGCGCTGACGATGTCGACGTGTAGCTTCATGTCCGACACTGAGCCTCTCTCGGGACGCGTTTACGCGGCCTGCTTCTGCTGCATCTCTTCGCCCTTCTTCACCGCGTCGTCGATGGTGCCGACCATGTAGAAGGCCTGTTCGGGCAGGTGGTCGTACTCGCCGTCGACGATGCCGCGGAAGCCGCGGATGGTCTCCTTCAGGGAGACATACTGACCCGGGGAGCCGGTGAACACCTCGGCGACGAAGAACGGCTGCGACAGGAAGCGCTGGATCTTGCGCGCGCGGGCCACGGTGAGCTTGTCCTCCTCGGAGAGCTCGTCCATGCCCAGGATCGCGATGATGTCCTTGAGCTCCTTGTAGCGCTGCAGGGTCTGCTGCACCGCGCGGGCGGTATCGTAGTGCTCGCGGCCGACCACGTTCGGGTCGAGCTGGCGCGAGGTGGAGTCCAGCGGATCCACCGCGGGGTAGATACCCAGCTCGGCGATCGAGCGGGCCAGCACCACGGTGGCGTCCAGGTGGGCGAAGGTCGTGGCCGGGGACGGGTCGGTAAGGTCGTCCGCGGGCACGTACACCGCCTGGATCGAGGTGATGGAGCCGGTCTTGGTGGAGGTGATGCGCTCCTGCAGGATGCCCATCTCCTCGGCCAGGGTCGGCTGGTAACCCACCGCGGAGGGCATGCGGCCCAGCAGCGCGGACACCTCGGTGCCGGCCAGCGTGTAGCGGTAGATGTTGTCGATGAACAGCAGGACGTCGCGGCCCTCGTCACGGAAGTACTCGGCCATGGTCAGGCCGGTCAGGGCCACGCGCAGACGGTTGCCCGGCGGCTCGTTCATCTGGCCGTAGACCAACGCCACCTTGTCGAGCACCTGCGACTCCTGCATCTCGTGGTAGAAGTCGTTGCCCTCGCGGGTCCGCTCGCCGACGCCGGCGAACACCGAGTAGCCGGAGTGCTCCGCGGCGATGTTGCGGATCAGCTCCATCATGTTCACGGTCTTGCCCACGCCGGCGCCGCCGAACAGGCCGACCTTGCCGCCCTTGGCGAACGGGCAGAGCAGGTCGATGACCTTGATGCCGGTCTCCAGCAGCTCGGTGGCCGCCGACTGCTCCTCGAAGCTGGGGGCGGTGCGGTGGATCGGCGCACGCTCGTCGGTGCCGATCTCGCCCTGCTTGTCGATGGGCGTGCCGAGCACGTCCATGATCCGGCCCAGGGTCGCCTGGCCCACCGGTACCGAGATCGGGTTGCCGGTGTTGGTGACCTCGATCCCGCGCTGCAGGCCGTCGGTCACGCCCATGGCGATGCAGCGGACCACGCCGTCGCCCATCTGCTGCTGGACTTCCAGCACCAGTTCGGCCTTGTCGACCACCAGGGCGTCGTGGATGTTCGGCAGATCCTCGCGCTCGAACTCGACGTCGACCACGGCGCCGATGATTTGAACGATCTTGCCGGTTTTGCCGTTGCTCATGTCTATGTCCTCAGGCTCTGGAGCGCTTGTGTTCTGGAAACTCGAAACTTGAAACTGGAAACGTCGCCGTCAGGAGACCGCCGCCGCGCCGGCCACGATCTCGGACAGCTCCTGCGTGATCGCCGCCTGGCGGGCCTTGTTGTACTCGAGCTGGAGCTGGTCGATGATGTCGGCGGCGTTGTCGGAGGCCGACTTCATCGCCACCATCCGCGCCGCCATCTCGCAGGCGACGTTCTCGACCACGCCCTGGTACACCTGGGCCTCGACGTAGCGCATCAGGATGCCGTCGAGCAGGTCGGCGGCGTCCGGCTCGTAGATATAGTCCCAGTAGTCGGGCAGCTCGTCGTCCCGCACCGGCTCGATCGGGAGCACCTGCCGCACCTCGGGGCGCTGGGTCATGGTGTTCACGAAGTCGTTGCCCATCACGTACAGACGGTCGATCTTGCCCTCGCGATACGCCTTGAGCATCACCTGCACCGTGCCCAGCAGGTCTTCCAGGTGCGGGTTGTCGCCCAGATTGGAGACCTCGGCCTCGATCTTGCTGAACCGCCGGAAGAAGCCGATACCCTTGCGGCCGACCACGGCGATGTCGGTCTCGATGCCTTTCTCCTTCCAGCCGCGCATCTCACCGAGCACGCGCCGGAACAGGTTGATGTTCAGGCCGCCGCACAGGCCGCGGTCGGTGGAGATCACCAGCAGGCCGACCCGCTTGATCTCGCGCTCGACCATGAAGGGATGCCGGTAGTCCGGATTCGCGTAGGCCAGGTGGCCGATCGTGCGCCGGATCTTCTCCGCATAGGGACGCGCCGCCTCGACCCGCTCCTGGGCCTTGCGCATCTTGGAGGCGGCGACCATCTCCATGGCCTTGGTAATCTTCTGCGTGTTCTCGACGCTTCGGATCTTGCCTTTGACTTCCTTCGAGCCGGCCATCAGTTCACCTCGTCAATCGGAATTCGGAACCTGCACACCCGGGATCACCAGGTGTGGGTCTCCTTGAATTCCTTCAGGGCGGTGTGGAGGGCGGACTCGACCTCGTCGTTGTAGTCGCCCGACTCGTTGATCTGGTCGACCAGCGCCTTCTGCTCGGTCTCCATGTACTGATGCAGGGCGGCCTCGAAGTCCACGACCTTCTCGGTCTCGACGTCCTTGAGATAGCCCTTGTCCGCCGCGAACAGCGACACCGCGGTCAGCGCCACGGACAGCGGGCGGTACTGGGCCTGCTTCATCAGCTCGGTCACGCGCTCGCCGTGCTCAAGCTGCTGCCGGGTCGCCTCATCCAGGTCGGAGGCGAACTGGGCGAAGGCCGCCAGTTCCCGGTACTGGGCCAGCGCCAGGCGGATGCCGCCGCCGAGCTTCTTGATGATCTTGGTCTGCGCCGAGCCGCCCACGCGGGACACCGACAGGCCCGCGTTCACCGCCGGGCGGATGCCGGCGTTGAACATGTCGGACTCGAGGTAGATCTGGCCGTCGGTGATCGAGATCACGTTGGTGGGCACGAAGGCGGACACGTCGCCGGCCTGGGTCTCGATGATCGGCAGCGCGGTGAGCGAGCCGGTCTTGCCCTTGACCTTGCCCTCGGTGATCTCCTCGACGTAATCGGCGTTGATGCGCGCGGCGCGCTCCAGCAACCGGGAGTGCAGGTAGAACACGTCGCCGGGGAAGGCCTCGCGGCCCGGCGGGCGCCGCAGCAGCAGGGAGACCTGGCGGTAGGCCACGGCCTGCTTGGACAGGTCGTCGTAGATGATCAGGGCGTCCTCGCCCTTGTCCCGGAAGTACTCGCCCATGGCGCAGCCGGCGTAGGGGGCGATGTACTGCAGGGCCGGCGAGATCGCGGCGCCGGCGGAGACCACGATGGTGTGGTCCATGGCGCCGTGCTCCTCGAGCTTGCGCACCACCGCGGCGATCGACGAGTTCTTCTGGCCGATCGCGACGTAGATGCACTTAATGCCGGTGTTCTTCTGGTTGATGATCGCGTCGATCGCGATCGCGGTCTTGCCGGTCTGGCGATCGCCAATGATCAGCTCGCGCTGGCCGCGGCCGATCGGGATCATGGCGTCGATGGACTTGAGGCCGGTCTGCACCGGCTGATCGACCGACTGGCGCGCGATCACGCCCGGCGCCACCTTCTCGATCGGCTCGGTGCGCTCGATGTCGAGCTCGCCCTTGCCGTCGATGGGGCTACCCAGCGGGTCGACCACGCGGCCCAGCAGGCCCTCGCCGACCGGCACCTCCAGGATGCGGCCGGTGGTCTTCACCGTATCGCCCTCGGAGATGTGCTTGTAATCGCCCATGAGCACCGCGCCCACGGAGTCGCGCTCCAGGTTCAGGGCGATGCCGAAGGTGCCGCCCGGGAACTCGAGCATTTCGCCCTGCATCGCTTCGGCCAGGCCGTGGATGCGGGCGATGCCGTCGGCCAGGCTGACCACGGTGCCGACGTTGCGCGCCTCGGTGGCGGACTCGAAGTTCTCGATCCGCTGCTTGATCAGATCGGAGATTTCGGACGGGTTGAGTTGCATACCGGATTCCTCAGTTGTCCTCTATCGACGGGCCTCCGCCCGCCGCTGTCGATTCGCGCCCTTGTCCGGGCCGTCAGTGGGCCAGACTCTGGCTCAGTCGCGCGAGCTGCGCGCGCACGGAACCGTCGATAACCAGATCGCCGGCGCGGATCACGGCGCCGCCGATCAGGGCCTCGTCGATGGTGCACGACAGACTCACCTGCCGCGCCAGTCGTTTCTCCAGCGCCGAGGCCAGGGCCTCGCGCTGCGTATCGCCCAACTCGGCCGCCGTGCGGACCTCGACGTCCACCCGGTTCTCGGCCTCGGCCCGCAGGGCCGCGTACTGGGCGGCGATCTCGGGGGCCAGCCGCAGGCGGCCGTTCTCGGCCAGCAACCGCACCAGGTTCTCGGCCTGGCTGTCGGCGACGCCGGACAGCGCTTCGCCGGCGATCGCCACGATCGCCTCGGCGAGCTGCCGATCGTCCACGCCGGGATTGCCCACCAGCGCGGCGACGTCCTCGTTCGACACGATCGCCGCGAGGGTATCCAGCGCCTCGGACCAGGCCGGCAGGCTGCCGCCCGCCTGCGCCAGCTCGAAGATGGCCTCGGCGTAGGGCCGGGCAAGCGTGCGAAGCTCAGCCATCAGCGGATCTCCGCAACCAGGTCGTCGATGATGTCGTTATGGGCCTGACTGTCGATCTCGCGCCGCAGGATGCGCTCGGCACCGGCGACGGACAGCCGGCCCACCTCGCGCCGGAGCTCGTCCTTGGCGTGGGCGACCGCCTGGTCGATCTCGTCGCGGGCCGCCGCCTTCAGGCGTTCGCCTTCCTCGCGGGCCTCGTCGCGGGACCGTTCGATGGTCTCGCTGGCCTGCTTCTGGGCGTTGCTCAGGATTTCCTGCGCCTGCTCGCGGGCCTCGCGGAGCATGTTCTCGGCCTTCTCGGTGGCCTCGTTCAGCTCGCGGGCGCCCCGTTCGGCCGCGGCCAGCCCCTCGCTGATCCGCTGCTGCCGATCGCGCATCGCCTGCATCAACGGCGGCCAGATGAACTTCATCGTGAACCAGACGAACACGCCGAAGACGATCATCTGGCCGAGCAGGGTGGCGTTGATGTTCATAACGGACTCCAGTGAGAGCGAAGATGGAAGCTACGGGACGCAAGCGATCGAGATCGCCCCATCCCCGACCTTCCTCTTCTTAGCCGGCCGCCTGAATCGCCGCCACGAACGGGTTGGCGAACGTGAAGAACAGCGCGACACCCACGCCGATCATGGCCACGGCGTCCAGCAGGCCGGCGATCAGGAACATGCGGCCGGTCAGCATCGGGGCCATCTCGGGCTGCCGGGCGATGCCCTCGAGGAACTTGCCGCCGAGCAGACCGAAGCCGATGGCGGTACCCAGAGCACCCATGCCGATCAGCAGGCCCACCGCAACCGCGGTCATACCAATTACCATCTCCATCGTCTCTTTCCTCCTAGGAACGTTTGCTAGTGCTCTGTCTCGTGTGCCATGGACAGGTACACGATGGTCAACATCATGAAAATGAAGGCCTGCAGGGTCACAACCAGAATGTGGAAGATCGCCCAGGCCGCGCCCAGGATCAGCTGCGTGGCGAACAGCGGCAGCGTCATCAGGGACATGCCGGCACCCAGGCTGAACAGCGCGATCAGGATGAAGATCAGTTCGCCCGCGTAGAGGTTGCCGAACAGTCGCAGCGACAGCGAGACCGGCTTCGCGATCTCCTCGACCAGCTTGAGCAGCAGGTTGAAGGGCGCGAGCCACCAGCCGAACGGATGCGTCAGGAATTCCTTGGCGTAGCCCCAGCCACCCTTGATCTTGATCGAGTAGAAGATCACCAGGGCGAACACGGTCAGGGACAGGCCGAAGGTGACGTTGAGGTCGGTGGTGGGCACCACCTTGAGATACTCGACGCCCATGGCGGCCGCCGTGGCCGGCAGCAGGTCCACCGGCACCAGGTCCATGAAGTTCATCAGGAAAACCCAGACGAAGATCGTCAGGGCGAGCGGCGCCACCAACCGGGACTTGCCGTGGAAGATGTCGCGGACCTGACCGTCCGTGAACTCCACCACCATCTCCACGAAGTTCTGCATGCCGCCCGGCTCGGCGGCCGTGGCGCGCTTCGCGACCGCGCGGAACAGCAGCACAAACAGCAGGCCGAGGCCGACGGCGAAGCCGAGGCTGTCCACATGCAGGACCCAGAAACCGTCCGCATGCGAATCGAACCGCATGGTGGAGAGATCGAACTTGAGATTGGTCAGGTGATGCTCGATGTAGCGGCTGACGTTGCTGCCGCCCTCTTCGGCACTGGCCATCTTGCTTATCCCTATCTGGTCCGGCTATCGCCTGATCCGGATCACGCGCGCCTAGCGGTTGACGATCATGGCCAGCCAATAACAACCCAGGCAGGCCACGTATGTAGTCAGTACGGGCAGGAAATGCTCCCCGAACGCCAATGCGGCGACCAGGAACATGGCGGCGGTCAGCGCGAGCTTGCCGAGCTCGCCGAGGTACAGCGACCGCGCCACCCGTTTCGGCGAGGCGTCGGTTCCGTACCGCAACAAACGCCTCGCAAAGTAAAGCCCCGGCACCACTGCTATCAGCGCTCCGAAGAGCGCCGCCGCGCCGCTTGATCCGCCGCGCGCGGCTTGCCACACGGTGGCGAGCGCCGCGCCGACGCCCGCCTGCGCCGTGAACAGGGCCAGGGCCAATTGCATTCCTCGCAGTCGGGGCCGCCTCATGGTCCTCTCCGATGTGCCGGGCGGACCTCATCCCCTGGCGCCCCAGGCTGCGGGCGCGAGACTATAAAGGAGTCACCCATCAGGGTCAATTACGCGCAGCGCGATCCCTGCCCGCGGCAGGCGTGCCACGAGCGGCGCAACGGCGTCCCGGCGGACAAGGCTTATTGTCGGTACCAATCCAGGCCGGCGGCCCGGCGCTCATTTCATTTCAGGCGGCGCACCAGCTCGTCGAGCCCTTCGGCGTCGCCGTACTCGATCACGACCCGGCCGCCGCGCCCCCCGCGACCGGGCTTGATCGCCACCGCGGTACCCAACGACGCGCTCAGGTCGCTTTCCAACCGCGCCAGCCGCGGGCTGCGCGTGGCGCGCTCGCGGCGCGGGGTGTCGGAACCCTCCAGCGCGGCCTTCACCAGGGCCTCGGTGGCCCGCACGGTCAGCCCCCGGGCCACGACCTTCTCGGCCAGCGGGCCCTGCTGCTCCTTGGGCAACGCCAGCAGCGCGCGGGCATGGCCCATCTCCAGCCGCCGCTGGCGCAGCAGATCCTGGACCGTGTCGTCCAGTTCGGCCAGCCGCAGCAGGTTGGAGACGGCCGCGCGCGAGCGGCCCACGGCCTCCGCGCATTGAGCGTGGGTCATCTTGCAGTCGCGGATCAAGCGGCGCAGGGCCGCGCCCTCTTCCAGCGGATTGAGGTCCTCGCGCTGGATGTTCTCGATCAGAGCCACGGCCATGGCGATCTCGTCGCCGATCTCGCGCACCACCGCGGGCACGGTCTCGCGACCGGCGATGCGCGCGGCGCGCCAGCGGCGCTCGCCGGCGATGATCTCGTAGCCGCTGCCGTCCGGCCGCACCACCAGCGGCTGAAGCACGCCCTGGGTGCGGATCGACTGCGCCAGCGATTCCAGGGCGTCGGTGTCGATCTCGGTGCGCGGCTGATAGCGACCGGGGTGCAGGTCGTCCAGCGCCAGCTCGTGCAGCTCGCCGGCGGCCGCCGCCTCGTCGGCGTCCGGCGCCAGGTCGCCGCCGAGCAGGGCGTCCAGCCCGCGTCCGAGGCCGCGTTTCTTAGCCGCCATGCGAGGTCTCCGTGTTGCGTTGCCCGTCCCGCGCCCGCGCCAGCACCTCGTCCGCCAGGGCCCGGTAGGCCTTCGCCCCGGCCGCGGAGGCGTCGTAATCGAGGGCGGGCAGGCCGTGGCTGGGGGCCTCGGCCAGGCGCACGTTGCGGGGGATGATGGTCTCGTAGACCTGCTCGCCGAAATGGCTCAACAGTTGCGCGGAGACGTCCCCCGACAACCGGTTGCGCGGGTCGTACATGGTGCGCAACAGCCCCTCGATCCGCAGGCGCGGATTGATCACGGCCCGCACCTTCTCGATGGTGTCCATCAGCGCCGTCAGCCCCTCCAGGGCATAGTACTCGCACTGCATCGGGATCAGCACGCCGTCGCAGGCGGACAGGGCGTTGACCGTGAGCATCGACAGCGCCGGCGGGCAATCGGCGATCACGTAGTCGTAGCGGCCGCGCGCATCCCGCAAGGCTTCCGAGAGCGCCAGCTCGCCGTTGCGCCGGCGACGCAGCCCGACCTCCGCCGCGGTCATGTCGCCGTTGGCCGGCAGCAGGTCGAAGCGCCCGTCCAGCACCGGCCGCACCGCCTCGCCGAGACTGCGCTCGCCGAGCAGCACGTCGCAGCCGGTGAGCTTGAGGCCCGCCTTGTCGACGCCCACGCCCATGGTGGCATTGCCCTGGGCATCCATGTCCACGAGCAGCACGCGCTGGCCGGCCGCCGCCAGGCTGGCGGCCAGGTTGATGCTGGTGGTGGTCTTGCCGACCCCCCCTTTCTGGTTCGCGACCGCGATAACTCTGGCCATAAGGCGTGTGAGGGTATCTTTTTCCCTGTTATCTGTAACCTGTCGTCCGCGACCTTGCCTACAGCAGCCCCGGCCCCAGCACGACGATATGCCGCTCGGCGTCCAGGCCGGGCACCGTCACCGCGGCCGATTCCAGCACCCGAAAGCCGGCCGGCAGCGCCGCCAGCTCGGCGGCCGGGTCGCGCCCTTTCATCAGGACGAAGCGCCCGTCCGGCGCGCACAGGTGGCCCGCCAGCCGCACCGCCTCGTCGGCCGCCGCGAAGGCGCGGCAGACCACCGTGTCGAAGCCCCTGGCGGGTCGGTAGTCCTCGCTGCGCCGCTGCACGACATCGACGTTATCCAGCGCCAGGGTACGCACGACGTGCCGCAGGAAGGCCGCCTTCTTGCCGTTGGACTCGACTAGCGTGAACGACTTGCGCGGCAGTGCCAGCGCCAGCGGGATGCCCGGCAGGCCGGCCCCGCTGCCGATGTCGGCGACGCTGTCTCCGGCGATGTAGGGCGCCGCCGCCAGGCTGTCCAGCAGGTGGCGCACCACCATGTCCGCCGGCTTGCGCACCGCGGTGAGGTTGTAGGTGCGGTTCCAGGATTCGAGCTGTTTGAGGTAGTCGATCAGGGTCTCGCGCGCGGCCGGCGAGGTGCGCACGCGCAGGGCCCGCGCGCCCTCGGTCAGGCGCTTGAGGCAGCCTTCCCAGTCCACCGTCGCCCGCGGCGTGTCGACCGTCACGCGCCCTCCCGGGCCTCGATCTTGGCCCAGGTGTCGCGCAGCGGCACCGTGCGGTTGAACACCGGCCGGTCCGGGCGATGGTCGTGGCGGTCGGCCACGAAATAGCCGAGACGCTCGAACTGCAGCCGCTGTTCGGGCTCGGCCGCGGCCCAGTCGGGCTCGATCCAGCAGTCCTCGCGGACCTCCAGGGAGTCGGGATTCAGGTGCGCGAGGAAATCCTCGTCGCCGCGGCCCGGGGTCTCGACCGCGAACAGCCGGTCGTAGAGCCGCACGGTGGCGCGCTTGCCGTGGCTGGCCGAGACCCAGTGGATCACACCCTTGGGCTTGACGCCGTCGGCCGGGTTCTCGCCCAGGGTATCGGGGTCGTAGGTGCAATGGACCTCGACCACGTTGCCGTCGGCGTCCCGCACCACGTCCTCGGCGGTGAGCACGTAGGCGTTGCGCAGCCGCACCTTTTTGCCCAGCACCAGCCGCTTGTACTTCTTGTTGGCGGACTCGCGGAAGTCCTCGCGCTCGATCCAGATCTCGCGCGTGAGCGGCAGCCGGCGCTCGCCCATGTCATCGCGGTTGGGGTGGCCGGGCGCGGCCAGGGTCTCCACCCGGTCCGCCGGGAAATTGGTGATCACCACCTTGAGCGGGTCGATCACGCACATGGCCCGCGGGGCGTTCTCGTTGAGGTCGTCGCGGATGGCGTGCTCCAGCATGCCGGCGTCGACCACGCCGTCGGAGCGCGCCACACCGACCATCTCGCAGAAGTTGCGGATCGCGGCCGGCGTATAGCCCCGCCGCCGGATGCCGCAGAGAGTGGGCATGCGCGGGTCGTCCCAGCCGGAGACATGACCCTCGTCCACCAGCCGCTTGAGCTTGCGCTTGCTGGTGATGGTGTAGTTGAGGTTCAGCCGCCCGAACTCGTACTGGCACGGGCGCGAAGGCACCGGCAGGTGCTCGATCAGCCAGTCGTAGAGCGGCCGGTGGTCCTCGAACTCCAGCGTGCAGATGGAGTGCGTGACCCCCTCGATGGCGTCGGACTGGCCGTGGGCGAAGTCGTACGAGGGATAGATGCACCACTTGTCGCCGGTCTGGTGGTGCGGCGCCTTGCGGATACGGTAGAGCACGGGATCGCGCAGGTTCATGTTGCCCGCGCTCATGTCGATCTTCGCGCGCAGCGCCGCCGCGCCCTCGTCCAGCTCGCCGGCGCGCATGCGCTCGAACAGCGCGCGGCTCTCGGCCGCCGGCCGGTCACGATAGGGGCTGTCCACGCCGGGCTCGGTCAGGGTGCCGCGGTTCTCGCGCGCCTGCTCCGGCGACTGCTCGTCGACATAGGCCAGGCCGGCGTCGATCAGGTGCAGGGCGTAGTCGTAGAGCTGGTCGAAATAATCCGAGGCGTGCCGGACGGGGCCGTCCCACTCGTAGCCCAGCCAGCGCACGTCGTCCTCGATGGCGGCCACGTACTCGGGGTTCTCGCGATCGGGGTTGGTGTCGTCGAAGCGCAGGCGGCAGCGCCCGCCGAAATGCTCGGCCAGGCCGAAGTTGAGCCAGATCGAGCGGGCATGGCCGATATGCAGATAGCCGTTGGGCTCGGGCGGGAAGCGTGTGACGACCTCGCCCGTGTGCTCGCCCGAGGCGATCTGCTCGGCGATCAGGTTGCGCAGGAAGTTGTTGCCGGCTTTGTCGTTGCCGGAAACGGAATCGCTCATGATGCAGAGGCCTCGTCCCAGCCGGACCGCGGTGGAAATCCAGGCCGCGCATTATAGAGAAACTGGCCGGCGACCTTTATCCGCGGCCGCCGGCCGGGGCGAGAAACGCGCTATGCGGCCTGCTGCTTCCGCGGGCGCACCTCGCGGTCGAACGCCAGGTAGCCGTCCTCGATCGGCTCCTCCAGGAGGATCTTGCGGTCGCGCAGGTAATGGTTGAGCACGCGCCACGGCAGCTTCCTGCCCTGGCGCGGCAGGCGGTGGCTGGCGCGCCGCACGTAGCCCGCGCTCAGGGAATCCAGCACCGAGGTGTCCTCCTCGGCGCAGCCCTCCTCGTCGCGCGGCGTGGCCGAGACATAACCCTCGGCGTCCATGTGGTTGAGCAGGCGGCAGATGTACTTGGCGGCGATGTCCGCCTTCAGGGTCCAGGAGGCATTGGTGTAGCCGAAGATCACCGCCAGATTGGGCGCGTCCTCGATCAGCACGCCCTTGTAGGTCATGACCTCGTTCGGCGGGCGGGTCTCGCCGTCGACCGCGATCTCCATGCCGCCCATGAGCTGGACCTCCAGGCCGGTGGCGGCGATCACGATGTCCGCCTCCAGGGTCTTGCCCGAGCGCAGGCGGATGCCGTCCTCGGTGAAGGTGTCGATGTGGTCCGTGACGACGGAGGCCCGGCCCTCGCGCAGGACCTTGAACAGGTCGGCGTCGGGCACCGCGCACAGCCGCTCGTCCCAGGGGTTGTAGCTGGGCGAGAAGTGGCGCATATCGAAATCCTTGCCCAACTGCTTGCGCACGCCGCGCATCAGCAACCAGCGCATGAACCGCGGGTAGCGCTGGGAGGCCGTGTACAGGATCCGTTGCAGACGGATGTTGCGCCGCCGCGCCATGGCGAACACCCAGTCGTCGGGCAGGATACGCTTGAGCCAGGCCGAGATCTTGTCGAACGCCGGCAACGAGATGATGTACGAGGGCGAACGCTGCAGCATGGTGATGTGGCCGGTATCCGGCGCCATCGCCGGCACCAGCGTCATCGCCGTGGCGCCGCTGCCGATCACCACCACGCGCTTGCCCTCGTAGTCCAGACCCTCGGGCCAGTTCTGGGGATGGACCACGGTTCCGCGGTAGCGCTCGATGCCGGGGAATTCGGGCATGTAGCCCGCGTCGTAGCGATAGTAGCCGGTACACAGGACCAGGTAGTGGCAGCGGTAATGGCGGGTCTCGCCGCTGGGCTCGTGGACCGCGGTCAGGGTCCAGCGGGCCTCCTCGCTCGACCAGTCGGCGCGGGTGATGCGCAGGCCGAAGCGGATCTTGTCCTCGACGCCGTACTCGCGCGCGGTCTCCGCCACATAGTTGCGGATCGACGGGCCGTCGGCCAGCACCTTGGGCTCGTGCCAGGGCCGGAACTCGTAGCCGAAGCTGAACATGTCCGAGTCGGAGCGGATGCCGGGATAGCGGAACAGGTCCCAGGTGCCGCCGATCGCCTGCCGGCGCTCCAGGATCGCGAACGACTTGCCCGGCGACTCCATCTGCAGATGGCAGGCCATGCCGACGCCGGACAGGCCGGCGCCCACGATCAGCACGTCGAATTCCTCGGGGTTGGTCTCCTCAGCGGCCATACCGCACCTCGTCATGTCTCGTCGTTATCATCCCATTATGCCCCGCACACGGGTGGCGACGCCAAGCATCCCCAGCAAGCGCACGCCCTGGACACTGACCCGACAATCGTCAGTCAGGCCAACTCCGCCCAGTGCCTGTCATTTCGGGCATGATCGACGACCGGTTCGAGGGCCTGTCCGCAGTTGTCCCCGGACATCGTGGCTGCTGGCGCGGCCTGGGCCATCGCCTAAATTCTCGCGATCGTCCGTCACAGCTCGGGATCTCGAATCCGAACTCATCCGCCAGGCGCCGGACCAGCGCCCGCTCGATGACGTTTTCGGATATGACTATCGCCACCGTTTATCGCGAATCGTCCCTGAACAGCCGCAACAGCGGACCATAGTCACCGGCATCCGCCGCCCTCAGCGCCCCGATATACGCATCGCGATGTTCGCTATCAGCCAGCAATCCGTTGCCGCCCCACGAAATGGGGCGGGCGCCAAGTTCATGCACCAGCAGCGCGTCGGCCAGAATCCGCGCGTGGCGGCCGTTGCCGTTGGGGAACAGATGTATCCAGACCAGGCGGTGATGGAACCGGAGCGCCAGCTCGGTGGGCGTCCAGGTTTCATGATCGATCCAGAACCGGCAATCGTCCAGCAGGTTTCGAAGCCGGACGGCGATCTGCTCCGGCGCCACGCCGATATTCTTCTCATTGAGCCGGAACGTGCCCGCCCACGTCCAGACTCGGCCGAACAGCCGCCGGTGCAACTCGCGCACGAAGCCCTCGCTCAGCACCTCCGGCCCGCGCTGTCGGCCGAGCCAAACCATGCCGTCCTGGATGTTCGCCTGCTCCATCCGGTCCAACTCGGCACGGGTCTCGATATGCCCGAAGCGCAGACCCCGGGTTTCGTCGGGATCGAGCGGGGTGGCGCCGTAGGGCTCAGTCATTGTCCCGGAGCGGGTCCCAGAGGTCGCGTGGCATCTCGTCCAGCAGCCGCCTCTTCAGCCGCTTGATCTCGGCCGCCGTGTCGGTCTCGCCGAGTTGCTGCGCCTCCAGCGCCATGTGCACGGCAGCATCTTCCACGATCTGCCGCGCCCGCCGTTCGGCCTGGAGCTCGATCAGGTCCTCGATGGATCGGCCTTCCGGCGGCACGATGGCGTAGACGAACCGACAGCCCATGGCCGCCGCCGCCTCGCGCATGGATTTGAGCGTGGCTCGCCCTTCACGCTCATAGCGCTGCATGTTCGCCGCCCACGTGCGCCCACCGCCCACACGACGGCTGAGCGCCGCGCCGGACATGCCCAACGCGGTACGCACGGTGCGTATCCAGCCCTGCCTGGGCACGCGCACACGCGCCGCCGCGGCCGCCTCATCGACTTGCCGCCGGGTCTGCTCGCGTTCCAGTGTCTTCGTGCTGTCGCTCATTGGTTCTCACATACGAGAACATTAACAACTATATGATCTCATATATGAGAACAAATAGCACGAAAGATTCTCATATAAGAGAACCAAGCCTCTGCAAAACGTAGCGAGCGAAGGCAGGTTGGTCGCCACCGGAGCGCAGGAAGCGCTGCGTGTGTGCGAATACGTGAGCCCTCTTTCGGAAAGAGGGCGCACCGCCGGCGGCCAAGATGCCGAGCGCAATCGTTGTGCAGAGGTCTGAGAAAGTCAGAGGGCAGCCTGGCGCATACCGGACGGGAGCCGGATGTCCCTGTTCTCGACCGAGAGCTTGTCAGAGATCAGACGGTCGGAGAGGAGATGCGGTTCTGCTGCGGATTTGCATTCTGTGCAACCAGCGGTTCCATCGGATCGTTCGCGATCTCGGTCAGCGGCTTCTCGACGCATGCCCTTGAGCCCTGGTATCCAACGAGATCCAAGAAGTCACGAACCGGGACCTATCGGAACTTTCCGGACATACCGAGTCCGGCGCCGCCCTGCTTACGGGTGGTCCCTCGCCCCCTCCGGTCCGGGCAAAATCCCGTATCGAGCGGCGACGGCGCTCGTTGCCCGTTCTTATATTCGCGCCAACGATCGTTTAGTATCACGCCCCCGCTGAAGGGCCGCCTCCGGCGCCCACCCCGACAATCAGAGGAATGCATTGCTATGACCGCCACGATCCACACCGTCAAGGCAGAAAAGACCAGCGGAGACCTCGCCCGCGAGGAACAGTTGGCCTGGAAGCTGGCCGAGCTCGCCACCCGGGCGAAGGACGCCCCGCAGGACGACGAGGCCGTGGCGATGGCCAAGAACCGGATCATCGACAACGCGGCGATCGCCCTGGGCGCGGCGAACGAGACGGCGGTCAAGGTGGCACGCGCCGACGCGCTGGCCTCCAAGGGCACGGGCAAGGCCACGATCTGGGGGCTGGAGGACAAGTTCGCGCCGCTGCCGGCGGCCTTCGCCAACGCCGTGGCCGTGCGCTTCCTGGATAACGACGACTGCTACCTGGCGGCCGAGTACTCCCACCCGGACGACAACATCTCCCCGATCATCGCGGTGGGCCAGCATCTCGGCGTGCACGGCGCCGACATCCTGCGCGGCATCGTGGTGGCCTACGAGGTGCACGTGGCGCTGGTCGGCACGGGCGACGGCACCGGCATCTGCCTGCACAAGCACAAGGTCGACCACATGACGCATATCGCCGCGGGCACGGCGGCAGGCATCGCCTCCATGCTGGGGCTGACCACCGAGCAGGCCTATCACGCCATCAACTTCGCCGTGCACAACGCCATTTCCTCCCGGCAGTCGCGCAAGGGCGACATCGGCGCGCAGAAGGAATTCGTGCCCGGCTTCTCCGCGGAGATCGCCATCAAGGCGGTGAACCACGCCACGCACGGCCTCAAGGGACCCAACCCGGTCTACGAAGGCGTGGACAGCATCATCCGCCGCTTCCTGAACGGCC
This sequence comes from Salinisphaera sp. PC39, assembly GCF_040361335.1. Lineage (NCBI taxonomy): Bacteria > Pseudomonadati > Pseudomonadota > Gammaproteobacteria > Salinisphaerales > Salinisphaeraceae > Salinisphaera > Salinisphaera sp. PC39. Next base: position 189,674 of record NZ_APNM01000006.1, read on the forward strand.
GGGACGACGAGAACGCCGTCTACAAGGTCGAGCTGGCCGAACCGGGGGTCGATCCGCTGCGCAACATCCTGAAGACCTACCCCAAGCAGTACGCCTTCGAATACCAGGGTCAGGCGATCATCGACCTGGCGCTGCAATTGCGCGAGCAGCTACCCAAGAAGGGCGACGGCGTGGACCTCGACCAGATCGGGAAGATCGTGCTGGAAACCAGCCATCACACGCACCACGTGATCGGCACGGGCGCCAACGACCCGCAGAAGATCGACCCGGATTCGCCCCGCGGCACGCTGGACCACAGCATCATGTTCGCCATCGCCCGCTGCATCCAGACCGGCGAGTTCCACAAGGACCGCGCCTACCAGATGACCCAGGCCGAGAAGAACGAACTGCGCCAGCTGATGGCCCGCATCGAGACGCAGTTCGACCAGCACTGGGAAGACCTGTACCACGACCAGGATCCGAACGTGCAGGCCTATGGCGGCCGCATGATCGTGACCCTGGCCGACGGCAGCGAGGTCGCGGACGAGAAGACCCGCGCCAACGCCCACCCCGGCGGCGACACTCCCTGGCAGCGCCCCGACTACGAGGCCAAGCTCGCCGATTACACCAAGGATCTGGTCTCGGATGCCGAACGCGCCCGCTTCATCGAGGCCGTCAACGGCATGGATAGCCTCTCGGGCGAGGAACTGGCGACCGTGAACCTGATCGTGGACAACGGTCGCCTGGAGGCGCCGGAGACGCGCGGCATTTACTAGCGACAAACCAGCGGTCTTCGCGGCGACGGTTTGCCCACCGAACCGTTGTCGCGGCTCCGCCAAGCGAGCTTCGGCCAGGTTCACCGGGCTGCCGAAAGACAGCCAAGGTCGTCCACGATTGAGCGTGCGTGTCGCAGGCAAGGCGGCGCGCCGCCAAAGCCACCGCCCAGAACGAGCTGCTGCTCTACCGAATCGTTGAGGCGTAGTACCCCGCTTACGTGGAATAAATGGACCGCGAGAACCGGCTGCCGCCTTACTACATACGACGGGAATTTAAGGTTCCTACACCGTAGTCGGCTGGAGCGCGGTCGCATTGCGGTGACTCTCACGAGGAGCACTTGACGGCTTTTAACTGCACGCGCCGGTAACACCCGGCTGAACTCGACAGCACTGGCTCAGGTCACAAGGTTCGACTTGTGCCAATGCCCAGTCCAGCGCGTTAGCCGAATTCAAACTGCCGATTCAGCCTCTCACGGAAACCAGAATCGCACCTCGAAACCGAAATACTGGTAGACAAAGCGCCGCCCGTCCGAGTCTTGCCTATGACAGAGGTAGTTAACGCTACTCAGGAGAGGTTCTATGGTCGCCGGTCAAATACTTGGGTAGTTTGGTTAGCCATCAAGCTGAAGGCGATACCCGTGAGTTTGCGGGCTACGGCAACGAAGACTTGGGTGGGTTTCAGGCCCTGATTTCACGCGAAATCAATATGATCTACTCGTGGGTGAATCACTTCTTAAGGAGTCCTACTGTACGCCAGTCTACAGAAAGACTCCCCGACTCAATGGATACAATTTCTACGGAAGGTCGATACAAGGGCTTTTGTTCTACCTATACTCAGTGCTATTTGCACAGTATCCTTGGCAGCAGGCTCACTCATTAAGTTAAGGTTCTGCAGCATACGTTACAACTCTCAGGCTGCCCGCTAATCTCAGCGTCGCTCTTGTTCGGAACAGGATCATTGACCGCGCGTATAGGTGGTGTGTGGGACAAGGTTCAACAAAATTTAGCGCGCTTTCACGACTGTTTTCATCCACAGTATTCCGCGAGATGGCTCGTGTTGGCCGCTCCGCCACCTTCGCGCGACTACTGCCATCCACTGGACTTGTTGACCTGTCCGGCGCGAACAAAACCGTCGGTGATAGCTTTGATGCTGCCTTTCGTCAGTTGAAGAGAGCGGGTCAGCGCGACGAATACGTATACCGTGCAGCACTAACGCGCAAAATTCTCTTAGGAAAGCACTCGTTAAAAACTGCATGCATGTTGAGCGAATTCCGTGCCGGCGCCTGCAAGGCAGACCTAGTAATTCTCAATGGAACAGCGACGGTCTACGAGATTAAGTCTGAGAGGGACTCACTGGATAGATTGGCACATCAAGTCGAAAACTATAAGAAAGTATTCGCATCCGTTAATATCGTCGCGAGCCCGAACCACGTCGAGCGCATTTTAGAGCGGATGCCCGAAGATGTCGGAGTTATCTGTCTCTCGTCGCGCTTCCAGCTCAGCAGTCAGCGCACCGCGGCTACTAAGCCAGAGCAGGTTTGCCCACAGACAGTCTTCGAATCCCTCCGTTCAGACGAAGCACAGCGCGTGCTCAAAACCTTGGGCCAGCGTATACCGGATGTGCCGAACACCCAACTCCACTCGAAAATGCGTTCTATCTTCGCTCGGCAAGAACCCGCAGCTGTGCATCGGGCAATGGTCGCAACGCTCAAGGATACCCGCAGTCTGTCTCCGTTAGGTGACCTTGTAGATCGACTCCCATCTTCGTTACATGCCGCCGCACTCTCCATTAGGCTCAAACCTAAGGAGCACCAGCGAGTTGTTGCTGCCGTTAACACGTCACTGGACAGGGCGATGCGTTGGAGTTAGTTGGGAATGTACCACCCATACTTTAGAGGAAAACAGTTCGAGCTCATTGCCATCCGGGAAACCGCGGAAATCCTCTCTCGGTCAAGTTTCGTCCCAATTATTGAGCCCGTCAGGGAGTCCTTGAGAGGACTGCATCGCACACTTAGCGCGATCAGCGATGCTGAAGGAAAGGCGATTGTGATCGTAAACCCCCATCACGGCGAGCACAGTGACGACGGCACTGACATCACTGCACTTCTCAAAGGGGAATTCGACTCCAACGATTCAATCGCTGCGGGGATTCTCCTCACAGAAGACATGACGGCAGAAGAGGCTGTCAGGTACTACGAGGAGCACGCAGACCACCAGCCAGTATTCGTCCACGCTGGCTTCACGCAGGCTAAATCCCTGGTAGGCAAACTCGGTCACAAGATCGACCAAACCGAGAACGTCTTTTTTGAACAACATGGATTGTTGTATAGAAAACATTTTGCAGATGCCACTCGCATTCTACTAAAAGATGGATTTGAGCGACGACGCAATGCCGATTATCCCTCGGTGGAGGTGTTCTCCGACTTGCATGTCACCTTCAAAGAGATCGGAATGGATGGCTTCGGGGACTTCCTCATCGTTGGAGACGACTATAGTGAGGGGGGAGGTCCGGCCTATGCAGTAGCTATTCACCTGACGTTCATCGACGCAGACAGGGACGATGAGATGTATATCTATCACTTCGTGTCGAAGACTAAAGATACGCCTACGGATCCTGCCGGCAAGTTCAAGGAGGCGTTGGATGAGTTGATTGAAACGATAGACTCAGACGAGTCCCACGTCCTTGAAACGAGTGCCATAAAGGAGTTTCGGCAACTTCACGCGAATGGACACTTCCCTGGCTTGGGCTACGTTAAAAAGCTCTCCATGAAGCATCACATTGAAACGCTAGCCGATTACCTCAACTGAAAATAATGGTCGCTCGTTGCTGCCCAGAATGCTTCGATGACCGCGGCCTGCGGAAAGATATATTCCCGTCTCTCAATCCAGTAAAAGGAACTTGCGACTTCTGTGGGTCGTCAGATGTAGACCTAGTCGAACCGCGTAGGCTTTCGGCATATTTCGAGTTGCTCGTCGACACGTATGAGCCAAATGACGCTGGCCGGCTCTTGGTTGACTGGATGAAAGAGGACTGGGCGCTTTTCAGTCATCCGCGTATGGACGCTGCGCATGCCAAGGAACTGTTAGGTGAGATTCTGGATGACGGAGATATCGTAAGACAGGGCTTCATGCCGTCCGCAAGCTTTGAGAGCGAAGGTCTGGTGCAGTGGAAGACGCTTCGTGACGAGATAATGTATCGGAATCGTTGGTTCCTTAATGTCGATTTCGACACTGAGCAACTCGGTGGCTTGTTGGCTCACCTCATCGCGGATGAGTTGCCGAAAACGTGGTATAGAGCGCGGCTAATTGAGGGAGACGAAATATATCCTATAGATAAGATGGGAGCACCGCCGAAGAGGTCGGCATCGCATGGTCGCGCGAATCCTGCAGGTATCCCGTATCTGTATCTTGGCTCACTCCCTGAGACGGCGATTTCCGAGATTCGTCCACACACGGGAGAACAAGCGTGCGTAGCAGACTTCACGGTCGATGGCCCCTTTAAAGCCGTTGACCTTCGTGAACCACGCAAATTGGTATCGCCTTTTCTGCTCGCTGATGCAAGCGCTATAGGGCAGCTGCGGGCAGATTTACCGTTTATGGAGCGGCTTGGTGAAGAGCTTACGCGCCCAGTGCTACCGTCTGGTGCGGCTATCGACTATATTCCGAGCCAGTACTTATGCGAACTCGTTAAAAATTGTGGTTACGATGGCGTAGTATATCGGAGCGCTGTAAGTGACGGAATTAACTTGGCGCTATTCGATCCGAATAGAGCAACAGGGGGAAGCGTAACTAGGTACGCCATTAAGCGTGTATCTGTGTGCGTTGAGGTTACTTCGCGCGAGACATAATTCGTAAGATCGATTCGAATTCCGTCGCTATTCCCAAGTTTTCGTAGTCAGACCTTTATTTTACACAAAACAGACTGAAACTCGTTGCCTGGGATAAGCGAATGATCTAGTTGGGTCGATTTCGTTCAGTCCCGCTGGAGCCAGTCGGAGGACGGCGAGCCCAGCCATTACACGCATCACGTAATCGACACCAATTTCGCCTACCGGCACGCCATCTATCCGCCGCACTGGCCATACAAACGTAATGGACGGCGCTCCCGTGCCAACCCGGATCATCAACCACTCATCGGGCGGCCAACTTTCCGGCGTCGACTCGCGAATGCCCATTGAGGAATCGATCGTTTACGATTGCCGGACGCTCTCAATCCGTCAGGAGAGGACATGGCGATCGCGGACAAGACCATCGTGATCACGGGCGCTTCCAGCGGCATCGGCGAGGCGGGCGCCCGGCGGCTGGCCGAGCGGGGTGCCCGGGTCTGCCTGGTGGCCCGGCGCGAGGACGAGTTGCAACGGGTCGCCGACGACATCCGGGCGGCCGGCGGCCAGGCCTGGGCCTATCCGGCCGATCTCACGGACGAGGCGGCGGTCGCGCGGTGCGCCGAGCGCATCCTGGCCGAACACGGCCACGTCGACGTGCTGATCAATAACGCCGGCCGCTCCATCCGGCGCCCCATCCGAGAGGCCCTGGACCGGCTGCACGACTACCGCCGCACCATGGAGATCAACTATTTCGCGGCGGTCCAGCTCACCCTGGCGTTCCTGCCCGGCATGCTGGAACGCGACAGCGGCCAGATCGTGAACGTCTCCAGCTTCGCCACCCTGGCGCCGGTGCCGCGTTTTTCCGCCTATGTGGGCAGCAAGGCGGCCCTGGAGGGCTTCTCGCAGTCGCTGGCCGCGGAACTGGCGAATACCGGCATCGCCGTGACCGTGATCTGCTACCCGCTGGTGCGCACCCCCATGACGGCGCCCACCAAGATGTACGACAACATCTCCATGATGTCGCCGGACGAGGCCGCGCAGTGGATGGTGGACGCCGTGGCCAAGCGCCCGGCGCGCATCGCCCGCCGCGTCGGCGAGGCGATGGCGGTCGCCAAGACCGCGGCTCCGGGACTGACCACGTCGATCATGGCGCGGGTCTTCGACTACCGCGCCAAGAAGCTGCGAAAGCAGATGGAAGATTAACCACAGAGGCACAGCGACACAGAGGGCGAACCCAAAAGAATGTGTCTTGAGGATTAAACCTGTTCTTTGCTCTGTGACTCCGTGTCTCTGTGGTTAGTCTCTTAAAAAATCAGCGAACAGCACCACCGCCCAATCCGGCAGGTCGCGCGCCCGCCAGGTGGCACGCCCGTGCTCGAACAAAAGCACGTCGCGCAGGGCCCGCCCGCGCTCGCCGTTGTCCACCACCATCAGCCGGTCGACCAGGGGCACCGCCGACGGCACCCGCTCCCGCAAGCCGGTATCGCCCGCGCGGATGGCGCCCGGCGACGGTGCCGGTCGGCCGGTCTCGCGCGCCCGCAGGTACGCCCGCGCCACGGCGAGATCGGCGGAACCCAGCCCGACCAGCGTGAGCCACGTGACATAGCCCGCCTCCTTGGCACGCGCCAGGAAATCCAAATCCGCGGCGCTCGCGAACACGGTTTCCACCGCGAAACTGCGGCGGGCGGCGAGCAATGCGTCGCGCGTCGCCGCCGCCCGGTGCCGTGCCTCGTCGGTGTGGCGCTCGGGGGCCCGCGGCCAGCGACCGCGGGCGATACGTCCGGGATCCACCAGGGGCAGCCGCAAGCGCGTGGCGACGTTGCGGCGATGGTAGTGGCTCTTGCCGGCGGCGTCCGCGCCGGCGACGAGCCACAGGAACGGCGCGGCAACGGCTGCTGCTTCGGCGGTCACCGGTCAGGTCGTCTTCAGGGCGTCGACATCGGCGATCACGCGCCGGCGGCCGTTGGGCCGGACCTCGACCACCCGCCCGGCATCGTCCAGCACCGCGTAGCACTGACCGGCCTCGGCCATGCCACGCTGCAGCCCGCGGTCGCCCTTGGGATCGAGCACGATCGATTCGAGCACGCCCAGGGCCACGGCCCGCTCGTCGCCGCCGAGATCGTCGAAATCCAGGCCCGCCTCCAGGGCCGTCCGGACCCGCGCCATCGACACGCCCGGTTGGCGCTCCAGGGCCCGGCCGATCCGGGCCCAATGCTCGATCTGCTCGGTCATGGAGCGGCTCATGAGGTCGGCCTCGGCCCGCGCCGCGGCAGCGATATCGTCATTGACCTTGATGGCGACCGACATGGCCTGGCCCTCGTGGTTGCAATCTGCGACCATCCTAGCAGAACGCCAAGGAGGGAAATCCGCCGTATGAGACGCATCCTCGCCGCCGCCGCCGTCCTGTTCCTGCTGCTGGTCGTGGGCCTGGTCCTGTTCGCGACCCGGCCCTGGTCGGCCTACGACCCGCTGACCATGAACGCCCTGTTCGCCCCGGACCGGCGGGTGGCGAACTTCCGGCACATGGACGCGGTGTTCCCGGCCCGGCGGATCGACGCCTCGCCGGCGCCACACGCATTCCCGCACGCCGAACGGCCGCTGGACGTGCACTACCGCTTCGGCGGCGAACGCCGGACCCTGGACGGCTTCCTCGAACGCATCACCGCCACCGGCCTGCTGGTGCTCAAGGACGGCCGCATCGTCCACGAGCGCTATCTCAACGGCGCCGACGCCGACAGCCGGCTCACCTCCTGGTCGGTCGCCAAGTCCTTCGTGGGCACGCTGGTCGGCATGGCCGCGGCCGAGGGACGCATCGACTCCCTGGACGATCCCATCACCGACTACGTGCCCGAACTGGCCGGCACCGGCTACGACGGCGTGCCCATCCGCGATGTGTTGCGGATGGCCTCGGGCGTCGATTTCGAGGAGGTCTACGACGACCGCCTCTCGGACATCAACCGGTTCTTCCTCAAGGTGTTCCTGTTCGGCTGGCGCGCGGACGAGGCCACCGCCGACTACGGCCGCGCGCGACCGCCGGGCGAGGTCTTCCACTACATCAGCCTGAACACCCAGGCCCTGGGCATGCTCCTGCGCGCGGTCCACGGCGGCCGGGCGCTGCCCGCCATCCTCGAGGAGAAACTGTGGCACCCGCTGGGCGCCGGGGATGCCTTCTGGAACATCGACCGCGACAAAGCCGGCGGCACCGCGCTGGCATTCTGCTGCCTCAACGCGCGGCTGCGGGACTACGCCCGGCTCGGTCAACTCTATCTGCAGAAAGGACGCTGGCGCGGCGAGCGCCTGCTACCCGCGGACTGGGTGCGCGCGGCGACCACGCCGGACGCGCCCTACCTGGAACCGGGGGCCTCGCCCTATCCCTACGGGCCGCGCGGCTACGGCTATCACTGGTGGGTGCCGGCCGATTACGCGCCGGGCGAGTATTTCGCCTCCGGGGTCTGGGGCCAATACATCTACGTCTCCGAGCCGGATGACCTGGTGATCGCCCGCACCGCCGTCGATCCGCACTATCACCAGAACACCGCGGAGTCGATCGCGGTCTTCCGCGCGATCCGCGACGCCCTACGCGAGCCCGGCGAGAAACCCGGAGATCAGGATTAGCAGGCCGCCGATCTCGCCGGCGATCAGGGCGAGCATGAACGCGACCATGGCCGCGGGCGGCACGGTGCGGTCACCCAGCCGGTGCGGCCGCGCAAGCTGGTTGTCGGTGTCGCGCAGCCAGCCGTGCAGCACATAGCTGGCCACGGCGAGGGCGAAGAACAGCACCGACACCAGGATGGCGAGGCTGTCCAGCCAGTCCGGCCAGCGGCTGCGCTCGGCCAGCAATGCCAGCACCACGCACGCAAAGCTGTACATGAGGGCCGCGCGGTGGGCGATATCGACGTACTGCGGCGCCGCGGCCTCGGCCGAGACCATGATCCGGCGGTATTTCCACACCCCCGTGAGCAGGCCGGCCAGCAGGAAAGCGCCGGCGCAGAGCAGACCCAGCTCGTAGGGACTCATGTGCCCTCACCCGCGCGCCGCGCGGCCCGCAGCCCGGCGTCGCGCCCGCGGCGCCGGTAGAGACTACGTCCCACCCAGTTCTGATGGTGCCAGTAGAGCCGATGCAGCAGCGGCAGCCGGGGGATCCAGTAGCGGCCCGGCTCGGCCGGCGCCCGCGGCTCGATGGCGCCGGTCTCGATCTCGGCGGCCACCCAGCCGGGCCCGTCGAGGGCATTCCGGCTGGCGAGCACGGTGCCGTCCGCCGCGACGATCTGGGTCGCGCCGACGAAGCGGGTGGCATAGGGCACGCGCAGGTCGAGGCCGGGCAGGAAATGGAACTCGCCGCGCAGCCGCCCGCCGTGACTGGCCTGGATCACGGGCACGCCCAGCCGCCGCGCGAACTCGACCGGGGCCTGTTCCGACAGGTAGCGGTTGAACTGCGAGATGGGCCCCAGCAGGGTCGGCACGCCGGGCCAGTTATCCGGCATGTCCCACCAGTGGGTACCGGTGATCGCCAGGTCCACGCGACCGCGCAGGCGGGCCACCGTCTGCTCGCGGATCAGTTCCCAGCACACCGCCGCGCCCACGCCGCCGATGTCGGTGTCGAACACGCCGTCGTCCGAGCCGCCCGTGTAGAAGGCGTTCTCCCACATCGTGGGGAGATCCTTGTCGTGGGTGAAGACGCGGCCGTCGGCCTGGACGTAGTGGTAGCGGTTGTAGACCTCGCCGCGGTCGGCGACCAGGAAGGAGCCGCCGATGGCGCCGCCGTGCTCGCGGGCCAGGCGCCGCAGCAGGTCCAGGGCCTGGTTGTCGCCGGCGGGCAGCACCGCCTCGGAGGACGGCGCGCCCGTGATCAGCGGCGTGGTGAAGAACTCCGGCAGGGCCACCAGCCGGGCGCCGGCGGCGAAGGCCTCGCCGGCCAGGCGCTCGACCTGGGCGAGGTTGTCGGCGAGACGCCCTGGCCGTGCCTCGATCTGGACCGCGGCGACCGGGAGCGTCCCGACCATGACGACGATCCGCCGGTCAGCCGCGCTCGGCGAGCGTCGGCACCTCGCGCAGCTCCGGGCCCACGTAGTCCGCGGACGGCCGGATCAGGCGGTTGTCCGCGCGCTGCTCGAAGATGTGCGCCGCCCAGCCGGTGAGCCGCGAGATCACGAAGATGGGCGTGAACAGCGGCGTGGGGATGCCCATGAAGTGGTAGGCCGTGGCATGGAAGAAGTCGGCGTTCGGGAACAGCTTCTTCTCGTCCCACATGATCTGGGCGATGCGCTCGGAGATGTCGTACAGGTTCTTCTTGTAGGCGTCGTCGCCGGCGAACTTGCGGCTCCACTCCTTGATGATGGCGTTGCGGGGGTCCGAGGTCTTGTAGACCCGGTGCCCGAAGCCCATGATCTTTTCCTTGTTCGCCAGCATCTGGTGCAGGCCGCGGTCGGCGTCGTCGGCGTCCTTGAAGGTCTGGATCAGTTCCATCGCCTTCTCGTTGGCGCCGCCGTGCAGCGGCCCGCGCAGGGCGCCGATCGCGCCGGTGATCGCGGAGTAGAAGTCCGACAGGGTCGCGGTGACCACGCGCGCCGTGAAGGTGGAGGCGTTGAACTCGTGCTCCGCGTACAGGATCAGCGAGGTGGACATGCACTGGGCGTGGTCCTCGCTGGCGGGCTTGCCGTGCAGCAGGTGCAGGAAGTGCCCGCCGATGCTGTCGTCGTCGGTCTCGACCTCGATGCGCTTGCCGTTGTTGGCGTAGTGGTACCAGTACAGCAGCATCGAGGAGAAGCTGGCGAGCAGGCGATCGGCCACGTCCTGCTGCTGGCTGGCGGGATCGGTCTCCTGCTCGATGCAGCCGAGCACCGAGCAGCCGGTGCGCATCACGTCCATCGGGTGGCTGTCCGCCGGCAGTTGCTCGAGCGCGGTCTTCACGCCCTCCGGCAGGCCGCGCAGGCCCTGGAGCTTCTTCTTGTAGGCGGCCAGTTCCTGACTGGTGGGCAGCTCGCCCTTGAGCAGCAGGTAGGCGACCTCCTCGAACTCCGTCTTCTCGGCCAGGTCCTCGATCGAGTAACCGCGGTAGGTGAGGCCGACGCCTTGCTTGCCGACGGTGCAGATGGCGGTCTTGCCGGCGGTGACGCCGGCGAGGCCGGCGGTGTTCTCGGGCTTGCTCATGACACTCCTCGCTTAATCCTATTCTTTGTGCAGGTCGACCACGGTGCGGCCCAGCGTCTCGCCGGCCAGCATCGACTCGCAGACCTCCTTGAGGTCGCGCAAGCCTACGGTCTGTTTCACGACACTGTCCAGGTTCGCCGGCCGGTGGGGCCCGGCGAGATCGGCCCAGATCTCGCGGCGCCAATCCATGGGGCATTCCACCGAGTGGATGCCGACCAGGCTCACGCCGCGCAGGATGAACGGCAGCACGGTCGTCTTCAGGCCGACGCCGCCGGCGAGACCGATCGCCGCGATGTTGCCGAAGGGCACGACCTGTTTCACCACCCTTTCTAGTAGTGCCCCCCCGACATTATCGACGGCCCCGCCCCAGCGGGCGCCGGACAGGGGCTTGCCGTCGTCCTCGACGGCCTCCGGCGAGATCACCTCGGCGGCGCCCAGGCCGCGCAGGTAATCGCCGGCGGTGTCGGTCTTGCGCGTGGCCGCCACCACCTCGTAGCCCGCGTTCGACAGGATGTCCACGGCGAAGGAACCGACGCCGCCGGTGGCGCCGGTCACCAGGATCGGCCCCTGCTCGGGCGCCTGACGGTTCTCGCGCAGGCGGCGGAACGCGAAACCGGCGGTGAAGCCGGCCGTGCCCAGGGCCATGCACTGGAACAGGGACAGCTCCTTCGGGCGCGGCACCACGCAATCGGCGGGGATGCGCACGTACTCGGCGTAGCCGCCGTCGCGCTCCTCGCTCATGGCATAGCCGGTCACCAGGACCTCGTCGCCGGGGGCGAAGCGATCGTCCTCGCTGGACTCGACCACGCCCGCCACGTCGATACCGCCGTTCAGCGGGAAACGCCGCAGGATCTTGCCCTTGCCGGTCACCGCGAGGGCGTCCTTGTAGTTCACCGACGAATAGCGCGCGGCGATCACCACCTCGCCCGCGGTCAATTCGTCCAGGGCCACGTCCTGCAGCCGCGCCTCGCTGCCGTCGTCGGTCTTGTGTATACGCAGTGCCCGCATGATCTCGCCTCCTCTTGCAGGGCGCCAAGGCTAGCACGAGTGTCAGCCGGCGGCGCACCGCCGGCGCCGGATGTATCCAAGCGTGGGACACGGCACAATAGCGCGGACATTTTCCGCGGGAATCCCGGTTGCGGGATTCCGGACGTCAGGAGACCGATTCATGAGCGGACACGTCTACAAGGTGATCGAGGTCGTGGGCTCCTCGCCCGAGGGCCTGGAGCAGGCGATCCACAACGGCATCCACGAGGCCTCCCAGAGCGTGCGCCAGATGCGCTGGTTCGAGGTCACGGACACCCGCGGCAACATCGAGAACGGTGTCGTCGCCCACTGGCAGGTTACGCTCAAGATCGGCTTCACCATGGAGTCGAGCCTGTGAGGTCCCGGGCATGAGCGATGTCACACAGGGTTGGACGGCCCGTCTCAACCGTACCGACCTGGAGGAGGCGAACGCCCCCGACGACCCGCTGGCGCTGTTCGAGCGCTGGTTCGCGGAGGCGCGCGAGGCCGACCTGGTCGACGCCAGCGCCATGACCCTGGCCACGGCCGACGCCGAGGGCCTGCCCTCGGCGCGCATCGTGCTCCTCAAGGGCTACGGCGCCGACGGCTTCCGTTTCTACACCAACTACGAGAGCCGCAAGGGCCGCGAGCTGGAAAGCAATCCGTTCGCGGCGCTGGCCTTCTGGTGGGACCGCCTGGAACGTCAGGTCCGCGTGCGCGGCCCGGTGCGGCGCCTGCCGGCGACGGTGTCGGACGAGTACTTCGGCACCCGGCCGCGTGGCAGCCAGATCGGCGCGCACGCCTCGCCCCAGAGCCGGCCCATCGAGGGACGGGCCCGGCTGGAGGACACCGTGGCCGAGCTGACGGAGCGCTTCGGCGACGGCCCGGTGCCGCGACCGGCGCATTGGGGCGGCTATGCCGTGGTGCCCGAGGAGATCGAGTTCTGGCAGGGGCGCGAGAATCGGCTCCACGACCGTCTGCGCTACACCCGCGCGGACGGCGGCTGGCGGCGCGAGCGGCTGGCGCCTTGAGAGGCTGTTTCGCGATGACGGCGCGGTCGCACCGTGGCTGAGCACAGGATCGTGGGAGCGGGCGCGGTGGGCACCGTGCTCGCGGGATTCCTGACCGCGGCCGGCGAATCCGTACGCCTGCAGGTACGGCCCGGGCGGCTCGCCGACTACGCGGACGTCGAACGCCTGACGGTGACGGACAGCGCCGGCCAGGGCGTCGTGGACGTCCCGGCGCCGCCGATCGAGGACCGCGCCGGCGGGGCGGATTACGTCTACCTCGCGGTCAAGCACGGCGGGCTCGATGCCGCGCTCGACGCACTCGACGGACATCTGGGCGAGAACACTGTCCTGCTGCCCTGTCTCAACGGCGTGGGCGTGGGCGACCGGGTGGCCGCCCGCTTTCCGGGGCATACCGTGATGCCGGTGACGATCATGTTCAACGCCCGGATCGAGGCGCCGCTGGCGGCGCGGCTGACTACGCGGCCCGAAATCCTGTTCCGTGCCGCCGAGCTACCGCCGCAGGCCGAATCGCTACGCCGGGCCGGCATGACGGTCGGGCGCGGCGACGACGCCACCGAGTGGGGCAAGCTGCTGATCAACCTCAACAACGCCGTGTGCGCCGCCACCGCCACCGGCTTCGCCGACCTGTTCGGCGATCGGCACCTGGTGCGTGCCTTCGTCACCGTGCTCGACGAGGCGATCGCGGTGCTGGACGCAGCCGGCATCCGCTACGACCTGCCGGTGCCGGTGCCGTACCGCGTCTACCGCTGGCTGTTGCTGCACGGCCGCGGCCTGCCGCTGTGGGTCGCCCGCCGCAAGAACGGCCTCTCGGACGAGGCCTATCCGTCCATGCTCGCGGACCTGCGCGCCGGCCGGGCCACCGAGATCGACGCCCTCAACGGCGCCATCGTCGACCTCGGCCGGACGCACGGCGTGGCGACCCCCGCCAATGCCGAACTGATACGCTTGATCCACGACCGCGAGAAGGACGGCGCGGCGGACCCCCTGACCCCGCAACAACTCCTTCGGAGGCTGGAGAACGCCTGATGCGCGCCTGGATACTCGTCTGCCTGCTGTTGTGCATGCCCGCCGTGGAGGCCGCGGTCTACGATCGGCCCGCGCCCGGCAACGACGTGATCGGCGAAGTCCGCGAGATCCGGACCCGGGCGCAGGACACCCTGGTGGACGTGGCCCGCCGCCACGACATCGGTTACCGCGAACTGCGGCTGGCCAACCCGCACGTCGATCCCTGGCTGCCCGGCGAGGGCACCCGGGTCGTGCTGCCCACCCGCTACGTGCTGCCGGACGCGCCGCGCGAGGGCCTGGTCCTGAACCTCAGCGAGATGCGGCTCTACTACTACCCGGCCAAGGACTCGCCCTACGCCGGCAAGGTGATCACCTATCCCCTGGGCATCGGCCGCGAGGGCCGGAGCACGCCCCTGGGCGAGACCCGGATCGTGCGCACCGCCGACCGGCCCACCTGGTACCCGCCGGCATCGATCCGCAAGGAGCACGCCGAGGACGGCGATCCACTGCCGCGCGTGGTGCCGCCCGGGCCCGACAATCCGCTGGGCGAATACGCGCTCTACCTGGGCTTCCCCAGCTACCTGATCCACGGCACCAACAAGCCGGCGGGCATCGGCATGCGCGTGAGCTCGGGCTGCATCCGCCTGTACCCCGAGGACATCGCCGCCCTGTATTCGATGGTGGACGCGGGTACGACCGTGCGCATCATCGATCAGCCCTACAAGGCCGGCTGGCTGGACGGCACCCTCTACGTCGAGGCCCACCCGCCGGACGCCAACGGCCGCTCGCGGGTCGGCAGCTACACCCCGCTGGTGAAAAGCGTGATCGCGGCCACCCGCCAGCGTCCGGACTTCCCGGTGGACTGGAACCTCGCCCAGAACGCGGCCGAGACCGCCGACGGGGTGCCGGTCTCGGTGGGCAACGAGCAGGTCGCCTCCAAGACGCCCTGAGAGGCCGGGCATGAAAAAACCCCGCCGGGTCACCCCGACGGGGTTCTTCTCTCTCCCGAGAAGCGGGCGCTTACTTGCGCTGCGACTTCTCGAACATGCGCTCGATACGCTTGGAGTTGGCCTCGCAGCAGGACTTGGCCTCCTGGGCTGCCTTCATGGCGCGATCGGCGGTCTGCTGGGCCGAGTCGGCCGTGCGCTTCGCCGCATTCGCGGTGCTCTGCGCATCCTGGGCCATGCTGCGGACGTCGGCGATCTCACTGCGCAGATCGTCGTTGCTGGCGCAACCGGCGGCAACCGCCACCAGTCCGCCGAGAATCAACCCCTTCCATACATTCTTGGTCATAACGTTCTCCTGATTGCCAGGTCACCAGCGATAGCGGGGGAACCCCCCGGAAATACCGTGAATCAAGCTAGCACAGGCATCGGCGCAAGCGAAACAGTCGTCAAATGACGACACTCAGCGTCAACACCGAGAGCGCGGTCACGGCGAATGGGATCACCAACGATACCATGGCGATATCCAGGTAGGCCTGCCGGTGGGTAAGACCGCAGATGGTCAGCAGGGTGATCACGGCGCCGTTGTGGGGCAGCGTGTCGAAGCCGCCCGAGGCCATGGAGGCGATGCGGTGCATCAACCCGGGATCGATGCCGGCGCTGCGGGCCATCTCCAGATAACTGTCGCCCAGGGCCGTGAGCGCGATCGACAACCCGCCCGAGGCGGAGCCGGTGATGCCCGCCAGCACGTTCACGGCCACCATCTCAGAGATCAGCGGGTTGCCGGGCGAGATGTTGATCACGGCGTTCTTGACCAGGGCGAAGGCGGCCAGCGACGCGATGGTGGCACCGTAGCCCACCTCGCTGGCGGTGTTGAAGGTCGGCAGCAGCGAGCCCATCGCGCCGTCCGTGAGCGAGCGGTTGAGCCGCGCCAGGCTGCGGTAGTGGATCGCCGCGACCGCCAGGTTGGCCGCCAGCAGCGCCGCGATCATCGCCCAGAGACCGCGCACGTCGTCGATACTCACCTCGCCGTAGGTCTCCTTGGCGAGGTAGCCGGTGTCCCAGGCCGGGATCACGTGCGCGGTCATCAGGTAATTGGTGGCGATCACCACGGCGATCGGCAACAGGGCCACCCAGAACCCCGGCACGGGACCGTTCTGGGCCTCCGGTTCCTTGATGTGGCCGCTGCCGTAGCCCTCGCCCGCACACCGCGCCACGCGCATGCGCCGGTTCAGCCAGAGCACGCCGCCGCCGAACATGCCGGCCGCGGCCGCCAGCCCCAGGATCGGCGCCGCGAAAGCGTCGGTACCGAAATAGGGCATGGGGATCAGGTTGTGGATCTGGGCCGTGCCGGGCAGCGCCGTCATCGAGAAGGTGAAGGCGCCCAGGGCGATGGTGCCGCCCACCAGGCGCTTGGGGATGTCCAGCTCGCGGAACAAGGCCGCGGCCAGCGGGTAGACCGCGAACGCCACCACGAAGGCGGACACGCCGCCGTATTCCAGCAGTCCACAGGCCAGCACGATCGCGGCGATGCCGTGGCGCGCGCCCAATCGGTCGCGGAAGGCCAGGGCGATGGAACGGGCACAGCCCGAGTCCTCCATCAGCTTCCCGAAGATCGCGCCCAGCAGGAAGATGGGGAAGAACTTGATCGCGAAGCCGCCCATGGACTCCATGAACACCTGGGTGTAGGTGGCCAGCAGGGGCACGTCGTCGGCCTGGAACAGGCACGCGAGCATCGCCAGCACGGGCGCCAGGATGATGACCGATACACCGCGATAGGCCAGCCACATCAGCAGGGCCAGCGACACCAGGATGCCGACGACTCCGAGGATAGTTCTCTCCTTCCCGCACGTTCGTTCTTGTGTCCCGCCGGCCGCCTCGCGGGCACGGCGGAACCCGTCGGATCATAAAGGCTTTCGTCCCGGCATGCATGACGGTAGCGTCGATAACCGTCGTTTTCGAACGGCTTTGCCCTGTGATATAACCGCCCGACTCGATTCGCGGGCTCGAGAGCGGCGCGCGATGGCTATCCCGATTTCCAATCCGGGCACTACCCGTTCGAGGAGTGATGCCGTCGCCGGATAGGCGCTAGGATCGGTCGGGACCGCGCCCGATACACACGACACACGACAACGGGGAAGACGTCATGGCGAGCAAACCGGAGGAGACGCGACAGGTGCCGCACCTGCCGAACCTGATCGGCGGAGCATTCCGCGACAGCAAGGCCTCGGACTGGATCGACGTCACCGATCCGGCCACGCAGGACGTCCTGGCGCGCGCCCCCGTCACCCCGCGCGACGAGATGGCCGCGGCGGTGGATTCCGCGGCCGAGGCCTTCAAGACCTGGAAGGAGGTGCCGGTCGCCGAGCGCGCCCGCCTCATGCTGCGCTACCAGGCGCTGCTCAAGGAGCACCACGACGAGCTCGGCGAGATCCTCGCCAAGGAGACCGGCAAGACCTTCGCCGACGCCAAGGGCGACGTCTGGCGCGGCATCGAGGTGGCGGAGCAGGCCTGCAACGCGCCGGCGCTGATGCTGGCGGAGTCGGCCGAGAACGTCGCCTCGGGCATCGACACCCGCACCATCACGCACCCGCTGGGGGTGTGCGCGGGCATCACGCCGTTCAACTTCCCGGCGATGATCCCGCTGTGGTTCTTCCCGATCGCGATCGTCACCGGCAACACCTTCGTGCTCAAGCCCTCCGAGCAGGACCCGATGACGCCCAACCGGCTCGCCGAGCTGTTCCTGGAGGCGGGCTTCCCCAAGGACGTACTGCAAGTGGTGCACGGCGCCCGCGAGCAGGTGGACTATCTGCTGACCCACGACACCATCAAGGCGGTGTCCTTCGTGGGCTCGGTGCCGGTGGCCCAGCACGTCTACCGGACCTCCACGGACCACCTCAAGCGCTGCCAGGCCTTCGCCGGAGCCAAGAACCACATGGTGGTGATGCCCGACGCCGACAAGTCGCAGGCGATCAACAACCTGGTGGGCTCGGCGGTGGGCGCCGCCGGCCAACGCTGCATGGCCAACTCCGTGGCCGTGCTGGTGGGCGAGGCCCGCGACTGGCTGCCCGAGATCAAGGCCGCGATGGAGCAGGTCCGGCCCGGGCGCTGGGACGACCCCGAGGCCGGCTACGGCGCCCTGATCAACCCGCGCGCCGCGCAGCGGGTCAAGGATCTGATCGCCCAGGGCGAGAAGGAGGGCGCCACCCTGGAACTGGACGGCCGCGACTGCGCGGTCGAGGGCTATCCGGACGGCAACTGGGTCGGCCCCACCCTGTTCTCGGGCGTGAAGCCCGGCATGACCGTCTACGACGAGGAGATCTTCGGCCCGGTGCTGTGCGTCACCGAGGCGGAGACCCTGGAGGAGGCCATCGCCCTGATCAACGCCAACCCCTACGGCAACGGCACCTCGATCTTCACCGCCAGCGGCGCCGCGGCGCGCAAGTACGTGCACGAGATCGAGGTCGGCCAGGTGGGCGTGAACATCCCGATCCCGGTGCCGGTGCCCTTCTTCTCGTTCACCGGCGCCAAGGGCAGCTTCTACGGCGACCTGCACGCCTACGGCAAGCAGGCGTTCCGGTTCTTCACCGAGACCAAGACCGTGATCTCGCGCTGGTTCGAGTCCGACATCCCGGCGAGCGGCCCGAACCTGACGATCAACATGAAATAACGGTTAACCACAGAGGCACAGAGAACACAGAGAAAAGAGGCTGTTTTTCCTTTTCAGCCCTCCGTGCCTCTGTGACTCTGTGGTTCAAATGGGACGGTGTACGGTTTATCCATGAATGAACCACAGAGACACAGGGCACACGGAGAAGAAACTGTTTTTATTTTAAAAACTCTGTGGCCTCTGTGCCTCTGTGGTTACGAATCCTGAACCCATGAACTTCGAGCTCACCGACGACCAACGCGCCTTCCAGGAGGCCGCCGAGACCTTCGCCCTGAGCGAGATGGCGCCGCACGCGGCCGAGTGGGACGCCGAGGCGCATTTCCCCAAGGACGTGATCGCGGCCGCGGGGGAACTGGGCTTCTGCGGCCTGTACTCGCCTGAGGCGGCGGGCGGCCTGGGGTTGTCGCGGCTGGACGCCTCCATCGTGTTCGAGGCCCTGTGCAAGGGCTGCACCTCGACCACCGCCTTCATCACCATCCACAACATGGCCACCTGGATGGTGACCGAGTTCGGCGACGACGACCTGGTCGCGGAATGGGGCGAGCCGCTGACCTCGGGTCGGAAGCTGGCCTCGTACTGCCTCACGGAGCCCGGCGCCGGCTCCGACGCCGCCAGCCTCAAGACCACGGCCCGCCGTGACGGCGATGACTACGTGCTCAACGGCGGCAAGGTCTTCTCCTCCGGGGCGGGCGACACCGACGCCCTGGTGGTGATGGCGCGCACCGGCGGCGAGGGCGCCGCCGGCATCACCTGCTTCCTGGTGCCCGGCGACGCCGAGGGCGTGTCCTACGGCCGCAAGGAGCCCAAGATGGGCTGGAACAGCCAGCCCACCCGCGCCATCGCCTTCGACGACGTGCGCCTGCCCGCGCGTAACCGCGTCGGCGCCGAGGGCGAGGGCTTCCGGTTCGCGATGAAGGGCCTGGACGGCGGCCGCATCAACATCGCCACCTGCTCGGTGGGCACAGCCCAACGGGCCATGGAGATCACGCGCGACTACATGCGCGAGCGCCGCCAGTTCGGCAGCGCCCTGACGGGCTTCCAGGCCCTGCAGTTCAAGTTCGCGGACATGGCCACCGAACTGGTGGCGGCGCGCCAGATGGTGCGCCTGGCCGCGAGCAAGCTCGACCGCGGCGATCCCGAAGCCACCGCCTACTGCGCCATGGCCAAGCGCTTCGCCACGGACGCCGGCTTCAACGTCTGCAACGACGCCCTGCAGCTTCACGGCGGCTACGGCTACATCCGGGAATACCCGCTGGAACGCATGGTCCGCGATCTGCGCGTGCACCAGATCCTGGAGGGCACCAACGAGATCATGCGCCTGGTCGTCGCCCGGCGCATGTTCGCCGACGGCGTGCTCGAGGCCATGCAATGAATTTGAATTGAACCACAGAGGCACAGAGATCACAGAGCAAAGAAATGCATGACCACAAGACACTAACGACACAGTCTTTGTGGATTTAATTCTTGAAAACTCTGTGTCCTCTGTGCCTCTGTGGTTAATCGTAAAAATGGAGGGTCACGCATGACAGCGAACATCCAGGTCGAAAAGCGCGGCCACGTGGCCGTGCTCACGATCGACAACCCGCCCGCCAACACCTGGACCCAGCCCAGCCTCGACGAGCTGCACGACGTGATCGAGGCGCTGGACGCCGACGCCGACAACTACGCGCTGGTGATCACCGGCGCCGGCGACAAGTTCTTCTCCGCCGGCGCCGACCTCAAGACCTTCGCCGACGGCGACAAGGGCGTGGCCTCGGACATGGCGCGGGCCTTCGGGCGCGCCTTCGAGCGGCTCTCGGCCTATGCCGGCGTGTCGATCGCGGCGGTCAACGGCTACGCCATGGGCGGCGGCCTGGAATGCGCCCTGGCCTGCGACATCCGCATCGCCGCCGACAACGCCAAGATGGCGCTGCCGGAGGCCGGCGTGGGCCTGCTGCCCTGCGCCGGCGGCACCCAGAACCTGCCGTGGCTGGTGGGCGAGGGCTGGGCCAAGCGCATGATCCTCTGCGGCGAACGCGTGGACGCGGCCACCGCCGAACGCATCGGCCTGACCGAGCAGACCGTGGCCGCCGGCGAGGCGCTGGACACCGCCGTGGCCCTCGCCGAGAAGGTCGGCAACCAGTCCCCGCCCGCGGTACGCGCCTGCAAGTGCCTGATCCAGAGCGCCCGCTACCAGGGGCCGGCCTGGAACCTCCCGGCCGAGCGCGAGGCCTTCGTGGGCCTGTTCGACACCGCGGACCAGGCCGAGGGCGTGAACGCCTTCCTGGAGAAGCGGTCACCCGAGTGGAAGAACGGCTGAATCAACCACGGAGACACGCAGTCCGGAGACTAACCACAGAGGCACAGAGGGCACAGAGTGAAGTGATTGTTGTCACTCCGGAAAGACACGAAGCGGTTTGTCCGCAGTCCAGGGGGACATTCGACGATGGAGAATGCATCCCTGGGTCCCGGATCGCGCTGCACCGCAGCGCGTCCGGGACGACGACATCGTTTTCGCTCTGTGTCCTCTGTGTCTCTGTGGTTGAACATCGAATCGAGGAGAGATCGTAGATGGCGGATGACAACGCCGACACCCTGCTGCTGGAAGAGATCCCGCTGGGCGATGGCAAGCGCCTGGGCAGGGCCACGCTGAACGCGCCCAAGGCCCTGAACTCGCTGTCCCTGGACATGATCCGGCGGCTCACGCCGCAACTCCGGGACTGGGACGCCGACCCGGACGTGGTCTGTATCCTGCTCGAGGGCGCGGGCGAGAAGGCCTTCTGTGCCGGCGGCGATATCGTGCGCATCTATCACGGCATGCGGGCGATGGCCGGCGAGGGCGACGGCGACGCCGACTATCCGGACGCTTTCTTCACCGACGAGTACCGCCTGGACTACACCATCCATTGCCTGGCCACCCCCACCATCGCCTGGGGCGACGGCATCGTGATGGGCGGCGGCATGGGCATCCTGCAGGGTGCGTCCTACCGGGTGGTGACCGAGAACACCCGCATGGCCATGCCCGAGATCGGCATCGGCCTGTTCCCGGACGTGGGCGCCACCTGGTTCCTCAACCGCATGCCGGGGCGCACCGGCCTGTTCCTGGGCCTGACCGGCGCCCAGATCAACGCCGGCGACGCCCTGTTCTGCAACCTCGCCGACCGCTTCCTGCCGGCCGAGTCCGGCGACGACCTGATCGAGCGGCTGGCGGCCGCCGCGGACTGGACGGAGCCGCACCGCGTGGTGGACGGCGTGCTGCGGCGGCTGGCGCACGAATCCGGCGCGCAGCCGCCGCATTCGACGGTGCGCCAGCACCTGGACACCATCAACGAAGCCACCGACGCCGCGACCCTGAGCGAGATCGTGGCGGCCATCCGCGCCCTGGAAAGCCGCGACGACAAGTGGCTGACGCGCGCCGCCAAGACCCTGGACGGCGGCTGCCCCACGACCGCGGCGCTGGTCCACGAACAGATCCGGCGCGGGGCGCATCTGTCGCTCAAGCAGTGCTTCATGCGCGAGCTCAAGATGGCCGCCCAGTGCATCCGCCATCCGGACTTCGCGGAAGGCATACGCGCCCTGCTGATCGACAAGGACGGCAAGCCGGCCTGGCGCTACCAGTCGGTCGCGGAGATTCCCGAGGATTACATCGAGGCCCATTTCGAGGCGCCCTGGGACGGCGAGCACCCGCTGGCCGACCTGCCGGCGGAGCAACCTTGACTGGGTGGGTCTTCATTTAATCAACCACAGGGACACAGAGGCACAGAGTTTTTAAAAAGAAACAAAGACGCGAAGCGGACCTGTCATTGCATCTTCGTGTTCTTTCTCTGTGGCTCCGTGACTCTGTGGTTCCCGTTATGGAGGAGAGAACCATGGCGACTATCGGCTTCATCGGCCTGGGCAACATGGGCGGCCCCATGGCCGCCAACCTGCTGGCCGCGGGACACACGCTCAAGGTCTTCGATCTCGACCCGGCGCTGGCCGAGCCGCTGATCGCCGACGGCGCCACCCTCGCGGAGACACCCGGCGACACCGTGGCCGGGGTGGACGTCCTGGTCTCGATGCTGCCCAACGGCGACATCGTCAAGGACCTCTACATCCGCGACCAGGCGCTGCTGGACCGCATCGACCCGGCGACCCTGGTGATCGATTCCTCCACCATCGCCGCCGAGGACGCGCGCGAGGTGCACGAAGCCGCCAAGGCCCGCGGCGTGGGCATGATCGACGCGCCGGTGTCCGGCGGCGTGGGCGCGGCCAAGTCCGGCAAGCTCACCTTCATCTGCGGCGGCGACGCCGAGGACGTCGACCGCGGCCGCGAGGTGCTCGGCGCCATGGGCAAGGCGGTGTTCCGCGCCGGGCCCTCGGGCGCCGGCCAGGTCGCCAAGATCTGCAACAACATGCTACTGGCCGTGCACATGATCGGCACCGCCGAGGCCCTGGCGCTGGGTGCGAGGGCCGGTCTCGACCCCAAGGCGATGACCGAGATCATGGCCGCGTCCTCGGGCCGCAACTGGTCGCTGGACACCTACAACCCCTGGCCCGGGGTGCAGGACGGCGTGCCCGCGGGCAACGGCTACGAGGGCGGCTTCCTGGTCAAGCTCATGAACAAGGACCTGGGCCTGGCCGCGGCCGCCGCCGAGCGCCTGGGCGCCGAAACCCCCATGGGCGAGCTCGCCCGCAAGCTCTACGGCGAGCACGCCGAGGCCAGCTACGCCGACAAGGACTTCTCCAGCATCCTGGAACGGTTCCGGAATTCGGAGTGAGTTGTCATCCGCGGATGAACGCCGATTGACGCAGAGGCAGACCCGTTTTTCCCCCAAATCGTGCCGGTAACGAGCGGGAGCGCTGGTCCCGGCATACGGCTCCGTGATTCCTCGAAATGAGGAGAGTCCGCGGATTCACGCAAACGGTTTTCAAACCAGTGCCCTCAATCTGCGTCCATCGGCGTCAATCTGCGGATCGAATTTTTACTACCCCTGCCAGACGACCTCGTCGCGCAGCATCGCGGCGAGCTCGTTCAGTTGGCGGCCCTCGCCTTCGGGGCAGAACAGCGCGATCACGCCACGGCGGGTCTGGATCACGCGGCCGCGCATGCCGGCCCGTTCCAGGTCGACATCGCGCGGCCAGGCGCCGTCCGGCAGCACGAAGGCGGTGACACGCGTGCCGCCGTGCTCGAACACGAAGTGGGCGGTCTGCTTGCCCTGGACGTCACAGAAACGCGCGCGCAGCACATGCGCCAGCAGGTTGGCGTCGAAACCCACGCCCAGGCGCTCGCCCATGCCGGTAAGCTCGGCGGCGGCGTCCGGCGCCGCCGCCTGGCGGTGCAGCGGATCCTTGGCCATGTGGGCGATCATGTCGTCGGCCAGCCGGTACGGGGCCAGGTACTGCCAGCCGCTGTAGCCCACGCCGATGCCGAGCACCAGGACCGCGGCCGCCGCCAGCCAGCGCACACCGCGCCGGCGCCCGCGGCTGCGGGCGAAAATCACCCGCTCCGGCAGCCGCTCGGGCACCGGCACCCGCAGCGCGGTCCGCAGCCGCGTCTCGAAGGCGCCGACCTCGGCCGCGTAGCGGGCGCAGGCCGGGCACTCGCGCAAGTGTTCGTGCAGCGCGGCATCCTCCGACCGGGGATCGGTCAGCAGGGCGCGGCGGCAATCCAGGCAATTCACGGTCGTTCCTCCCGGCCCGGTCGCGAGCCTTCGGCCCCGACCGCGCTCATCAACTGTTTGCGGGCCCGGAACAAGCGGGTCATCACGGCGCTCTCGCTGATGCCGACGATCCCCGCGATCTCGCGCACGCTGCAGCCGAGCAGCGCCTGCAGGGCCAGCGGCTCGCGGTAGTCCGCCGGCAACTCGAACAACCGCCGCCGCAGCTCGGCGGTCTCGGCATCCGCCTCCGGCCCGCCCGCGACCGCATCCGGCAGCGTGCCCAGGTCCACGTCCGCGTAGTCGAAGCGCTTGCGCTCGTAGAGCCGGGCATGCTCGCGCCGCAGCGTGGTCAGCAGCCAGGACTTGGCGGCGTCGGCGTCGCGCAGGCTGTCCAGGAAGCGCCAGGCGCGCAGCAGGGTCTCCTGCACCAGATCCTCGGCCAGCGACGGATCACGGCACAGCCAAACCGCGTAGCGGTGAAGGTCGTCGGCGACCGCGCCCACCATCGCGTCGAATCGGTGCTGTCTGCTGTTCATCCCGTCGGTGTCCGGGGCCGTTCGCGGGGTCCTGGCTATGGGACCGGGTCGGGAGGCGGTTGCTTGCGGCCGAACCCGGCGATCCGGGGCAACGCTGTCACGAAAGCCCGCCGACCGCGATCACGCCGAGCAACTGAGGGCGATACCACGGGCCCACTCCGGGGGCAGGCGGGCATAGTCCTCGTGCGCCGGCTGCTCGTCGCAGGGCGCCGACAGGATACGGCGCAGACGCTCGATCTCGCCGAAGTCGCCCTCGCGGGCCCGCTCGACGGCGGCTTCCGCGAGATAGGTGCGCAGCACGTACTTGGGGTTCACGGCCTCCATGCGGGCGCGGCGCTCGGCATCGTCGGTCGTGCCCTCGGCGGCCAGGCGGGTCCGCCAGTCGGCCACCCAGGAGGCGGCCGCCTCGCGATCCGCGAACTCGTCCAGGAACGGGCCGGCCGGGGCATCGTCCGCGGCGCCGACCCGGCCCAGGGCCCGGAAGACGCGGGTGTAGTCGGCACTCTCCGCGGCCATGCGCCGGAGCAGCCCTTCCAGCAGGGTGTCGTCGCCGTCGCGCGCCTCGCGCAGGCCCAGCTTGGCCCGCATCCGCCGCCGGTAGGCGGCGTCGAAACGGCCGCGGTAGGCGTCCAGCGCCTCGCGGCCGATGGCGACGGCGTCGTCGGCATGGTGCGCGAGCAGCGGCAGGATCGCCTGCACGAAGCGGCCCAGGTTCCAGAGCGCGATGGTGGGCTGGCGGTCGAAGGCGTAACGCCCGTGCATGTCCGAATGGTTGGGCGTCCAGTTCGGGATGTAGCCGTCCATGAAGGCGAACGGCCCGTAGTCCAGGGTCTGGCCGGTCACGGACATGTTGTCGGTGTTCATCACCCCGTGCACGAAGCCCACCGCCTGCCAGTCGGCGACCAGCTCGGCGGTCCGATCGATCACGGCGGCCATCCAGGCGCGGTAGCGCTCGGCGTCGTCGGCGATCGCGGTCAGATCGGGATACTCGGCGGCGATCACGTGGTCCGCCAACGGCGCCAGGGCGTCGAACATCTCGCGGTAGAAGAAATACTCGAAACTGCCGAAGCGCACGTGGGTATCCGCCACCCGCGCCAACACCGCGGCCGTGTGCGGCACCTCGCGCTGCACGGGGTCGTCGGAACCGACCACCGCCAGCGCCCGCGTGGTCGGGATGCCGAGCCCCGCCATGGCTTCGCTGGCCAGGAACTCGCGCACGGTGGA
This sequence comes from Salinisphaera sp. PC39, assembly GCF_040361335.1. Taxonomy (NCBI): domain Bacteria; kingdom Pseudomonadati; phylum Pseudomonadota; class Gammaproteobacteria; order Salinisphaerales; family Salinisphaeraceae; genus Salinisphaera; species Salinisphaera sp. PC39. The sequence goes on from NZ_APNM01000006.1 coordinate 215,442, forward strand.
ATGCAGGATCGCGCGGCCGTCCGCGCCGCGTGCGTATGGCGTGCGGCCGGCCCCCTTGAGCTGGATGTCGCGCAGGCGGCCATCGGGACCGCGTACCTGGCCGAGCAGGATGGCGCGGCCGTCACCCAGGCGCGGTACCCGCACACCGAACTGATGGCCGGCGTAGACCTGGGCCACCGGCGCCGCGCCCGCGGGCACGCGGTTGCCGGCCACCACCGCCACGAAGTCGGGATCGTCGGCCACCGCCGGGTCGAGACCCAGCGACGCCGCCACGTCGGGGCTGAACGCGACCGGATGCGGCGGGTACGCCAGCGGCGTCGGCGCCTGCGGCGCGGCATAGGTCTCGCCCAGGGCCGCGAGGCGATTGTCCCAATCCAGGTCGTCGAACCGCGCCGCCGGTTGCCGATCGGATACGCTCAAGAGGGACGCCGGCCCGTTACTCGCCGTCATCACCGCCGCCGGGCGGCGGCGGTTGGCAATAACCTTCCTGGCTCTCGCTGCCGTCCTCGATCGGCACCTGCTTGGAGCCTTCCATCGCCTTGCATTCCTCCTGACGCCGGCGCGCCTCGGCCGCCTCGCGCGCGCGCTCGTTCTCATACTCGCGGCGGGCGTCCTGCAGGCGCTCGATGTCACGCGACAGACCGTCCGGGTCCTCGCGCCCAGGATACTCGCGCCGGGGCTCCTTGGTCTGCTCGAAGACCTCGATGGGCTGGACCGGCCCCTTGCGCGCCGGCTTCTCCTCCGGCGTCTCCTCCTGCCCCCACAGGGCGCAGCCGGCGAGGCTCGCGCCGATCACGGCGATACAGGCTAATCGGAACATGGCGGTCATCCGTGGGGTCAGGCTCGTGCCTATATCGTACCAGCGGAGCCGAATCCGGGGCCGGTTTCACGGCCCTGTCACCCGCGTGCCATATGAATGGCGCATCCACGGTCATCGCTGCATAGTCGCCATGCTCAATCCCGACAGCCGCCTGCTGATCAAACTCTGGATGCGCACGCCCCTGCGCATCGCCACCGCCGCCCCCAGCGGCGACGCCGTCTCGGCCGCGCTAGCCCGCGAGGCGACCGGCGAGACCGGCTGGGTGGTGGAGCTGGGCGGCGGCACCGGTCCCGTGACCCGGGCGCTGCTCGCCGCGGGCGTGCCCGCCCACCGGCTGCTGGTGCTGGAACAGAACCCGGAGCTGCACCGCGTGCTGGCGGCGCGCTTCCCCAGCGTGGCCACGGTGTGCGGCGACGCCGCGCGGCTGGACCGGATCCTCGCGGCGCACGGCGCGCGCCGGGTGCGGGCGGTGATCTCGACGCTGCCCATCCTGACCATGCCGCCATCCGTGCAGCGCGCGATCCTGGACCAGGCCTTCGCCGCCATGGGCGATCACGGCCGTTTCGTGCAGATCACCTACATGCCGGGCTCACCGGTACCGAAGCGGCGGCTCGGGCGCTGGGGCTACGAGGCCGCGATCGCCCGTTTCGCCCTGCGCAACGTCCCGCCCGCGACCATCTGGCGTTATACCCGGCGGGCGGCGATGCCGACCGCGGCCTGACCGGGCTCGCTCCACACCGCCTGACATGCTAGAAACGCGGGCTGGTTTCCATCCAGCCATGACAACCGCATGTCCGAGACCCACGACCCGCGCCCGACGCCGGCGCAGATCAACGCCATGATGGCGGCGAACTCGCCGTTCCACAGCCTGCTGCCGCTCGAGTTGCAGGAGATCGACGAGGAACGGGCGCTGTGCCACCTCGACCTGCGCCCGGAATACTTCCACGGCGGCGGTTTCCTGCACGGCGGCATCACCTACGCCCTGGCGGATGCGGCGGTGGCCTACCTCGTGCTCTGGCGCGCGGGCTTCGACCGCAAGGCCTTCACCATCGAGGGCAAGCTGAACTACCTGGCCTCGGTCCCCGCGGGCACCGAGGGCCACCTGGTCGCGGAGGCGCGCTGCGTGTCCTTCGGCCGCACCACGGCGGTGGTGGACGCCGACATCTACAACGATAGCGGCCGCCGGCTCTGCCACGGCATCTTCACCTACGCGATCAGGTAGTAGACGGCACCACGCGGGCGATGCGAATCTTCCGCGACGGTGGTATTAGAAAATATCCGGAGGAGATCACCATGCAATCCACCATGATGGACCGTCCGCTGCTGCTGGACGATCTGCTGGAGCGCGCAGGGCACCAGTTCGCGGACACCGAGATCGTGTCCAACATGCCCGACAAGTCGCGCCACCGCTACACCTACGCCGATTTCCACCGCCGCGCCCGCACCCTGGCCCAGGGCCTGCTCGAGGCCGGCCTGAAGCCGGGCGACCGGGTGGCCACGCTGATGTGGAACCATTACGCGCACCTGGAGTGCTACTTCGGCGTGCCCGCCGCCGGCGCGGTGCTGCACACCCTCAACCTGCGGCTGCCGCCGGACGACATCGCCTGGATCGCGAACCACGCCGAGGACCGCTTCCTGATCGTCGACGACGTCCTGCTGCCGCTGTACGAGAAATTCGCCGACCGGGTCGATTTCGAGCGGGTCCTGGTGGTGCCGCTGTCCGGCAAGGCCGTGCCCGACGGTCTGGCGTCCTACGAGGACTTCCTGGACGGCGTGCAGAACGAGTTCGTGTATCCCGAGAAGAGCGAGTACGACGCCTGCGGCATGTGCTACACCTCGGGCACCACGGGCAAACCCAAGGGCGTGGTCTACTCGCATCGCTCCACGGCGCTGCACGCCTTCGCCGGCGCCCTGCCGGACACGGTCGGGCTGTCGTTCAACGATTCCTGCCTGCCGGTGGTGCCCATGTTCCACGCCAACGCCTGGGGCCTGCCGTACACGGCCACCCTGGCCGGCGCCAAGCAGGTCTATCCGGGACCGCATCTGGACGCCGAAAGCCTGCTCGACCTGTTCGAGAGCGAGGGCGTCACCGTCACGGGAGGCGTGCCCACCATCTGGATGGGCATCCTCAACGCGCTGGACAAGGAACCCAAGCGCTGGACCCTGCCCAACATCCGCATGGTGGTGGGCGGCTCGGCGGTGCCCGAGGCGATGATCCGGCGCTTCGACGAGTACGGCCTGCAGGTGCTGCAGGGCTGGGGCATGACCGAGACCTCGCCGCTGGTCACGGTCTCCCGGCTCAAGCCCCGCTACCAGGACGCCGACCCGGACACCCAGTACCGCCAGCGCGCCAAGGCGGGGGTACCCTCGCCGTTCGTGGACCTGCGCATCGTCGCCGACGACGGCACCGTCCAACCCTGGGACGGCGAATCCATGGGCGAGATCCAGGTGCGCGGTCCCTGGGTCACGGCGGCCTACTACGGCGTCGGCTCGCCCGAGGACAAGTTTTCCGCGGACGGCTGGCTGCGCACCGGCGACGTCGCCACCGTGGATCGCGACGGCTACATCCACATCACCGACCGCACCAAGGACCTGATCAAGTCCGGCGGCGAGTGGATCTCGTCCGTGCACCTGGAGAACGAGATCATGGCCCACGACAAGGTCGCCGAGGCCGCGGTGATCGCCAAGGCCCACCCCAAGTGGGGCGAGCGGCCGCTGGCCTGCGTCGTCCGCCACGAGGGCGCCGATCTCGACGAGGCCGAGCTCGTGGCATTCCTCAAGCAGCGCCTGGAGAAGTGGATGCTGCCCGAGGCGGTGACCTTCATCGACGAGATCCCGCGCACCTCGACCGGCAAGTTCAACAAGCTGGGCCTGCGCGAGCAGTTCAAGGACTGGAACTGGGACGCCGCCTGACGTCCTAGGCGACCTCCGCGACCCGCCCCGCCGCCCGCTCGCGCATGGAGGCCAGGCGGCGGCGGGCCTTGTCGGCCTCGCGCACGCAGCGGCGCATCGCGCTCAGGCGGTCGACATGGCGCACGATGCTGCGCACCGCGACCGCCGGCCCCGCCTGCAGCAGGCGTGTCTTGACGGTCTGATAGCGTTCCTCGAGCGCGGTCTCGTCGAGGGGCGCGTCGCGCCGCAGACAAGCCACGGCATGCTCGGCGAAGCCGGCGACCGCCTCTCCCGGTCCGGCGGGCAGCGCCGGCAGCTCGGCGCCCAAGTCGACCACGGTGCGCGCCGCCAGCAGGGTGTCCTCGATATCGCGCACGGTGCGCAGGGCGTAGGTCATGGCCTCCGCCTCCTCGGGGGGCATGCTGCCGCGCTGCAGGCGCTCGCAGTAATCGCCGATCACGTCCAGCAAGCGGTCGACGGCGGCGCGCTCCGCGCCGAGCCGGGCCGGGGCGGTCTCGCCGCGCAGCGCGGCCACGGCGATCCCGCGGCTGATGCCGGCCGCCCGGTCCAGCTCGCGCGCCAGGGCCTCGAGGGCGAGCGCCGGCGTGCCCAGCAGCGTGCTGTCCAGGAACTGCGGCCGGGCGAGATCCTCCTCGGCGGTGCGGAAGCGCGTCGCCAGATAGGCCACGAGACGCGGCGTCAACGGCAGGAACAGCAGGACACCGAGAACGTTGAAGGCGGTATGGAACAACGCCAGCACCGCGGCCGCGCCGCCGCCCGCGAGGCCGCCGTCCGCCGCCAGCGACAACACCCCGAGCAGGACCGGCAGCGACAACAGGGCGACCACCCCGGTGCCGAGGTTGAAGACCAGGTGCGCGGCCGCCGCCCGCTTGGCGTTGGGCGTGGCCCCGAGCACCGCGATCAGGGCCGTCGAGGTGGTCCCGATATTGGCGCCGATCACCATGACCGCGGCGCTCGGCAGGGAGACCATGCCGCCGCCGGCCACCGTCAGGATCACGGTCAGGGCCGCGCTCGACGACTGCATGAGCATGGTCAGCAGGAAGCCCAGGCCCAGGGCCGTCAGGATGCCGGCGGGGCCGGCGCGCACCAGCTCCGCCAACGGCACCCGGGCACCGATATCCGCGAACGCCTCCCGCAGCAGATCGATGCCGGCGAAGAACACGCCGAAACCGACCAGCGCCAGGCCGATCGCGCCGGCCCGGCGCTGGCCCGCGAACACGCGCAGCAGCATGCCGATGCCGATCAACGGCAGGGCGAGCAGGCGCACGTCCACATGGAACCCGATCAGGGCCACCAGCCAGGCGGTGGCGGTGGTGCCGACATTGCTGCCGTAGATCACCGGCACCGCCTGCGCCAGGCCCAGCAGGCCGGCGTTCACGAAACCGATAGTGGCGACCGTGACCGCGCTGGACGACTGCACCACCCCGGTGATCAGCACGCCGCTGGCCACGGCCCGCAGCGGCCGGCCGGTGGCCCGCGCCAGGATCGTGCGCAGGGCCTGACCGGCGGCCACCCGCAGGCCTTCGGTCATGGTGGCCATGCCCAGCAGCAACAGGCCGATGCCGCCCAGGGCCGACCCGGCGAGCTGCCAATCGATCATGCGCCGTCCGGCACCAGCCGGTTGTCGCGCCGCGCCAGCCGGCGCGGCAGCGGCATGGCCATGGCGGACTCGCCCCCGGCGCGCGCCAGCAGGCGGTCGGCGGCCGCGCGCTCGTCACCCGCGAGGCCGCGGTAATAATCCAGCGGCCGCTGCGCCATCCACAGCGAGAACGGCAGCACGCCCCGCTCGCCCTCGACCTCGCCGATGCGGAACGTATGGATGCCGATCTTCCTCGGCACCCGCGCCGCCTCCGGGTGGGCGTCGAGCCATTCGGCCAGGCGCGCGGCGGTGTCCGCCAGCACCGGGAACTGTTCCTCGAACTGGCGTCGCAGGATGGGGATCAAGGTGTCCGGCACCGCGTCGTCCGGTAGCCAATCCCCGATCTCGGGGCGGGTCCGGTTCATGCGTTCGACCCAGGCGGCCACGTTCGGGGCGACGCGGCGCATGAGACGCCCCGGCGCCGGGTCGCGATAGAGGTGCGCGTACAGCGGCGCCATCAGCCCGAAATCGCCGATGCTGGCGCGGCCGCCGAGCAGATAGGGATACTCGGCGAAGTGGGCGTCGAGCTGCGCCAGGAACGACTCGTACCAGGCCTCGATCGCCGGCGCCGTGCGCTCGTCGATGCCCAGCAGGGGCAGCATGCCGCTGAAGCGGGCCGCCAGCCGCCGGCCCAGGAGACGGCGCAGCGGCGCCGGCGCCCAGGGCGCGACGATCCGGCCGAACTCCGCCATCAGGAAGCGATCGTTCTCGGCCGGGAAATTCCAGCGGTAGTGCATGGCCGGGATCAGCAGCCACTCGTCGCCGAGCAGCTCGAACAGCAATGCCGTCAGCCGCTGTGCGGGCGTGTCCGGATACACCGACCGCGCCGGGTACCGCGCCTCCAGGGCATCGATTATGTCGGTGGTGTCCTGGATCAGTTCGCCTTCGGGCGTGCGCACCACCGGGATCATGGACACCCCGGTGCCGGGCCGGATCACCTTGCGGTAGACGTTGAGCGTGGACAGGACTTCCCGGTACGGAATGCCCTTGTAACGCAGGTACGACCGGGCCTTGCCGGTGTACAGCGAGAATTCGGTCCCGTACAGGGTGTGCGCGGTTGCCGTCATGTCTAGAACTCTAGCAAGAGGCCGGGGCAACGGCGACGGCCGCGGCCCGCGGGCCGGGCCGTTTCGTGTTTCCGGATAGGGTCCCGCTATCCGGCGGGACGCGGCACCCGGCCTCCCTGCCGGCTCAGAACCACGCCGGCTGCATGGTCAGGCAGCTATCCTCGCCGTCCGCCAGCAATCGCGCCCGGCGCTCGATGCGGGGCAGCTCGCGCTGGAAGAAGAAACGGCAGGTGTGCCGCTTGCCGGCGTGGAAGTCGTCGTCGCCGTCGACCGCGGCCAGGGCCTGGCGCAGCCACATCCAGGCGATGACCACGTGTCCGAGCATCTCCAGGTACTCGTTGGCGTTGGCGAGATAGCGCTCGGGGTCGCCGGCGTCGCGCATCAGGGTCGACGTGGTCTCGGCGACGGTGTCGATCGCCTGCGCCAGGGCCTCGGCGTGCGGCTTGAGCGCGTCGTGGGCGGTCGCCTCCTCGGCGGTGGCGCCCATCTCGCGCAGTAGCAGCTTGAGGGCGGCGCCGTCCCGCATGGTCACCTTGCGGCCCAGCAGGTCGATGGCCTGGATGCCGTTGGTGCCCTCGTGGATCGGGTTCAGACGGTTGTCGCGGTACAGGCGCTCCACCGGGTACTCGCGGGTGTAGCCGTAGCCGCCGAGCACCTGGATGGCGAGCTTGTTGGCCTCCAGGCAGAACTCCGAGGGCCAGGCCTTGGCGATCGGGGTCAGGATGTCCAGCAGCAGCTTCAGGCGCGCGCGTTCGTCGTCATCCTCGGTGGTGGCCTGGCGGTCGACCAGCGTGGCGCAGTACAGGCACAGGGCCAGGCCGCCCTCGACGTAGGCCTTCTGCGTGAGCAGCATCCGGCGCACGTCGGCGTGCTCCACGATCGGCACCGGCTTCTTCGCCGGATCGGGATCGGAGGGCTTGCGCCCCTGCGGCCGCTCCAGGGCGTAGGCCAGCGAGTGCAGGTAGCCGGAATAGCCGAGCACCGAGGCGCCCATGCCGACGCCGATGCGGGCCTCGTTCATCATGTGGAACATACCGGCCAGGCCCTTGTTGGGCTCGCCCACGAGGTAGCCCACGCAGTCGCCGTTCTCGCCGAAATTGAGCACCGTATTGACGGTGCCGCGGTAGCCCATCTTGTGGTTCAGGCCCGCCAGGCGCACGCCGTTGCGTTCGCCGACGGCGCCGTCGTCGCCGACCAGGTACTTGGGCACGATGAACAGCGAGATGCCCTTGGTGCCCGCCGGCGCGCCGTCGATGCGCGCGAGCACCATGTGCACGATGTTCTCCGACAGGTCGTGCTCGCCGCCGGAGATCCACATCTTGCTGCCCTCGATGCGGTAGGTGCCGTCCTCCTGCGGGAAGGCCTTGGTGCGGATGTCGCCCAGCGACGAGCCCGCCTGCGGCTCGGACAGGCACATGGTCCCGAAGAAGCGGCCCTCGACCATGGGATGCATGTACTTGGCCTGCTGCTCGGGCGAACCGACCGCCTTGAGCAGGTTGGCGGCGGCGGCGGTCAGGAACGGATAGCCGGCGGTGCCGATGTTGGCCGCGGTGAACAGGGCGGACACCGCCTGGCCGACGGTGTACGGCAATTGCAGGCCGCCGTCTTCCTCGTCGAACGCGGCGGCCAGGAAGCCGCCCTCGATGTAGGCGTCCAGCGCCTCCTTGACCTCCGGGATCAGGTGCACCCGTTCGCCGTCGAAGGTGGGTTCGTTGGCATCCAGCTTGGACGCGTGCGAGGCGAACTGCTCCTCGGCCAGCTTGTAGGCGGCCTCGATCACCGCATCGAAGGTCTCGCGGTCGTGCTGGGCGAATCTCGGGGCCTCGCAGAGGCGCTCCACCCCGAGGAAGTCGTACAGCAGGAAGTCCAGGTCGCGGCGGTCGATCAGGGTGCTCATGGCGCTTGTTGTCGGCGGATGGGGCCCCGAGTTTAACCCGTTGCCCGCGACCGTCGTCAGGCTTACCTTGTCCGGCCAGCGACAGAATCACGGAGAACGCGCCCATGAGCGACCATTCGCCCGGCTTCCTGAAACTGGTGGACAGCGTCCGATCCCGTGTGCGCGAGATCGACGCCGCGGACCTGCCGGCCGCGCTAGATGTGACCTCTCAGTAGATTGTTCATCCGGGCCGCGTTCCTTGA